>NZ_JBHWEB010000025.1:0-107469 GCF_042734395.1 Amycolatopsis sp. NPDC059657
TGCCCCGTGATTTTCCCCGTAGGATTAAAACAGCCGGGGGGGGGGGGTGCCCCCCCCCCCCCCCCGCCACGCCGTTCCCCCTTCACACCGGAGCCCCCTCAGCCTCCGATGCCGGTCTCGACGGCGTCCGCGCCGTACGTGCTGTCGACGGTCATCTCGTAGGAGGACCGGCTGACCCGCTCCGGCTCCTCGACCGCCTTGCCGAAGCCGACCGCCCACGCCGTGCAGACAGCCAGGCCGGCCAGCGACACCATGGCACCCGCGATCGAGAGCCCTTTGTTCGTCGCGATTCCCTTGCTGGCACGGGAAAGCCCGACCGCGGAGAGCACGAGTCCGACCACCACCAGCGGCGAGAACGCCAGGCCTGCCAGCCCGAACACGAGACCGGTGGCGCGGGGCCTGCTGCGGGGGAACGAGGTCTGCTGGGTCACGGGGCTTCCTTTCACCGGCGGTGAGCTGGGAGCAGACAACCAGCGCGCCGGGGGTTCCCGCGTCGTTCTCGGCGCGCAGACCCGTTACGACGAAAGTCGTCATTACGGGGTGTCCATCCGAGACGATCAGCTGATCCCGTCGCAGCACGGCCGGTGCGTAGGCTCAGCGCATGGGAAGGCGTGTGTTCCAGGTGCTGCTCACCGTGCTCGCTGTGGTGGCCTCGGTGCTGAGCAGCATCGTCATGTTCGGCTCATACGGCTGGGTCGAGGCGGAGCAGACCTTCCATCCCGACGCGTGGTCGATCACCTCGTTCTTCCTCGGGATCGTGGCGGCCATCCTGCTGTGCTGGCGGCACCGCTGGCCCGAGGTGATCACCGGCATCGCGCTGCTGCCCCCACTGGTGCTGGTCGGCGACTCGATGGCCGCGCTGATCGCGCTCGCCGCGCTGGCGGCCCGCCGCCGCGACCACGTGCTCTGGATCGGCGCGGCACTCGTCACCGCGGCGACCGCGCGAGCCGTCGCCCGCGACGCGTACAACCCCGAGACCACGATCGCCGGGCTGTGGATCAGTGGCACCGGGTCCAGCTGGCAGGTCTTCGGCATCGCGATCACGACCGCCGTGTTCGTCGCCGTGCCGCTCGTGGTCGGCATCGTGAGCGGCATCCGCAACGACCTCGCGCTCCGCGAAGTCCACGAGCGCGAGCTGCGCGCCGAAATGACCCGCCGCGAGGAGCGCACCCGCATCGCCCGCGAGATGCACGACGTGCTCGGCCACCGCCTGTCCCTGCTCTCCCTGCAGGCGGGAGCGCTCGAGGTCAGCAAGGACGCGCAGGCGTCGAGCGAAGCGGCCAAGAGCGTCCGCACCACGGCCCGCCAATCACTCGACGACCTGCGTCAGGTCATCGGCGTCCTCCGCGACGGCGACGCGCCGGTCGGCGAGCCCGCCAAGCCCCAGCCGACACTGGCCGACATCCCCGAGCTGATCGCCAACGCCCGCACGGCAGGCATGGTCATCAACGTGACCATCCTGCTCAACGAGGCAGGCACGGCGCCCGCCCAGCTGGGCACGGCCACCTACCGCATCCTGCAGGAATCCCTCACCAACGCGCTCCGCCACGCCCCCGGCGCCCCGGCCGACCTGACCGTCCGCGGCGCGCCCGGCGCGGGACTGACCATCGAGGTGGCCAACCCGCTGCCCTCGGTCGCCCACCCGTCACCGGGCTCCGGCACCGGCCTGACCGGCGTCGCCGAGCGCGCGAGCCTGCTCGGCGGCTCGGCCACCGCGGGCCCGTCGGGCGGCATGTTCGCACTCCGCGCCTGGCTGCCGTGGGAGGCGCACTAACCTGGGGTGGTGAACCAGCTGCGAGTCCTGCTCGTGGACGACGACCCGCTCGTGCGCACCGGCCTGTCCATGATCCTGGCCAGCACGGACGACATCCGGGTGGTCGCCGAGGCGAGTGACGGCGACGAGGCGGTCGGCCAGGTCAACCTGCACGGCCCCGACGTGGTCCTGATGGACATCCGCATGCGCCGCATGAACGGCCTCGAAGCCACCGCCGCGCTCATGACGCTCCCCAGCCCACCCAAGGTCGTCGTCCTCACGACCTACGACCTCGACGAATACGTCTTCGACGCACTCGACGCAGGCGCCAGCGGCTTCCTGCTCAAGGAGTGCTCACCCCAGGAGATCATCGACGCGGTCCGCCTGGTCGCCGCGGGCGAGGCCATGCTCACCCCGAGCGCCACCCGCAGGCTCATCGGCCAGTTCGTCGCCACCCGGACGAGCCCACGCCGCCAGCAGGCCCGTGCGGCATTGGCTTCACTGAGCGACCGGGAACGGGAAATCGTCACGACCGTCGCCCAGGGAAAGACCAACGCGGAAATCGGCGCCGCGCTGCATTTGAGCGAAGCCACGGTGAAAACGCACATCACCCGCGTGTTCGCGAAGCTGGACGCGACAAACCGGGTCCAGCTCACGATTTTCGCCTACGAAGCGGGCTTGGTTTCAGCCTGACGTGCCCTCGCGTTGGTAATGTCCCGGCCAGCGATTGCCCATCACGAGCGGAGGGGGCCACCGTGCTGACGCAGGTCGCCGAGGGTGTACTGATCCACCAGAGCGAGTTGCTCCAGAACAACACGGTCGTCGTGCGGGGCCGCGACGGCGTGTTGCTCATCGACCCCGGGATTCAGGGCTCCGAAATGGCCTGCCTCGCGAACGACCTTCGCGAGCTGGGCCTGCCCGTTGTGGCGGGCTTCGCGACGCACCCTGACTGGGATCACGTGCTCTGGCACGCCGAACTCGGCGAAGCTCCCCGTTACGGAACGGCCCGCTGCGCGGCGTTCACCCGAGAGGTGCTCTCGAACGCGGACTGGAAGGCCCGCGTCGCCGAGGGGTTGCCGCCGGAAATCGCCGACGACACACCGCTCGACCTGTACGGCCTCATTATCGGCCTGCCCGCCGAAACGACGCGGATTCCTTGGGACGGGCCGAAAATCCGGATCGTCGAGCATCCGGCGCACGCACCGGGCCATGCGGCGCTGGTGGTCGGGGAAAGCGGCGTTCTGGTCGCGGGCGACATGCTGTCCGATGTCTTCGTTCCGATGCTCGACGACTTCACCGACACCAATGACCCGGTCGAGGAGTACCTCGTCGGTCTGCGGCTGCTCGAACGCGTGGCAGACGACGTCGATGTGCTCGTACCCGGGCACGGGTCCGCCTGCGGAGCCGATCAGCTCCGCGCACGGATCGAGCAGGATCGGGCGTACGTGCACGCCTTGCGTGACGGCCGCACTCCCGATGACCCGCGCATCGGCCCATCGGCCAAGCCCGGCTGGGAATGGGTGAGCGACATCCACGACGGCCAGGCCCAGCGCCTCGTCAGCAGAAACAAACGCGACGGAACACCCGGTTAGAGATTCAGCCGCCGCGGCAGTCAACCGACCATTGGATGTCCGGGCCGCTTGACGTCCTTGACATCCAGCTGTCACAGGCAGTGAACTGCGTGGCCGCGTGTCACCGGGCTAGAGTCAGCGGATGGGCACCGAAGCTCTCGCCACTCCTGCTCCTCGGGAGCAGCGTGAGCTCATGCAGGCGATGCTCACCAGGCTCCCGGAGTTCGCCGACCGGCTGGCGAAGCTGCTCAGCGAGAAGGACGAGTTCTATCACCAGGTCGACGCCGTCGCGCCCGATGAGCTGCGGCAGGTGTGCCGGGCGAACCTCAAGCGGGCGCTGACCTCGTTCGCGGACGGGCGGGAACTCTCGCTCGACGCGGCGCGTAAGACCGGGCTCGCGCAGGCGCGGCAGGGGATTCCGCTGCCCGCTGTCCTCCGGGCGTTCCGGATTGGCGGGATGTTCGTCTACGAGGCGCTGCTCGGGCTGGCAGGGCCGGGGTTCATCAGCTCGGCGCAAACGGCGGCGATGAGTTCGACCGTTTGGCGCACGATCGACCTCTACTCGGACGCACTCGCCACCGCATACGACGAAGTGGCCGCGGAGCCGTCCCCGGAGCGGCGTGAACTGCTCGAAAGCCTGCTGCAGGGCAGGCTGAACGACCCGCTGGAGCTCGAAGAGGCCGCCGTGAAACTCGGGCTGCCATCGGCGGGGATGTTCGTCGCCGTGGTGAGTGAGGCCGTCGAACCCGACTGGCACAACGCGGTCGAACTGCTGTTGCGCGCGCGGCGGTGGCGGTCGGTGTGGCGGCACGGTGCCGAGGCCGGGCTGGTGGCCATCGACCGGCTCGAAGATGTGCGGCGGGTGCGGGATGTGCTGGGCTCGATGCCGCTGGCCGTCGGGATGAGCAAGCCGTTCACCGGGCTGGCCGAGATCCCGGACGCGCTGAGCCGGGCGCGGGTCGCGCGGCTTTCGCTGCCCGCCGGGACGCCGGGGGTCGCCGTTTTCGGTGATTCACCGGTGACGACGCTGGTCGCCGGCGCACCGGCCATGACGCGGGAAGTCGTGCGGGCGAGTCTGTCCGGGGTGCTCGTTTTGCCTGCCCAGGAACGAAAAGTGCTGCTCGACACGCTTGCCGCGTGGTTCGCCGGGCATGGCTCCGCGAAGCAGGCGGCCGACCGGTTGTTCGTGCATCCGAACACGGTTCGCTACCGGCTGCGGCGGGTGCAGGAGCTCACCAAACGCGACCTGACCGATCCGGTCGACATCGGCGAGCTTTACGTGGCACTGGAATCCGTGCGGCTCGAGGCCGAACCGGACTGATCGGCGTCGATGATCACGGCCAGCCGCAACAACTCGCTGCCGAAGCCGGGGCTCGCGGTGAGCCGGACCGCGAGCGTACGGCCGCGCCTGGTGACACCCACCGGGAGCGTCACCTCGGCACCCGGCCTGCGCGTCCATTGTGGACGATGACCCGGCACGGACACGACGATGTCCGGCCTCGGCGATCGCCGTCCGCGGCGCCAGCGTGACTTTCTCGCGTCGAGGTCCCGGATGACGTTGCCGTGCAACGAAAGCAGGGCGGCGACGTCCGCGACCGCGTCGCGGAGCTCGGTGTCGGCGATCGAATCGGAGTAAGCGCCGATGTCCATGGGCAGATGGTCGCCGCACCGGCATTGTCCCTGGGAACAAACATTTTTGGCCGCTTGGCCCGAACGGGGGTTCGCATACGACCTTACGGGCGAATCGGGTACCTGCGACGCACGGTCACAATTTGACCCCGGCTGACAAGAGAGTCACTATCTTGCAGCCGGTTACCGTCGGGTAGTTACGGTGTTCGCAGCCTCACCGAGGAGGACCGTTGCGACGTGTTTTCAGCCTGATCTTGCTGGGACTGGGCGTATTCGCGATCGCGATCGCGGTACTGCTGCCCACGTTCGTCTATCCCAAGCTGGCGAAGGTCCCGCTGGATCAGAACTCGACGTCCGTGCTCGAGGGCTCCGACATCCAGGTGCTGGCCGTGACCGGCAAGGGCGCGGAACTGCGCAAGGGCGCGAACCTGGCCGCCACGGCCAAGGTGCAGGCGAACTTCGAGCCGGCCGAGATGAAGGCGGGCACCGACGTCGCGGTCTGGCTGCTGGCCGTCCAGGTGGTCGACACCAAGGACAACACCATCGTCAGCGCGAGCAAGCGCCAGGTGTGCTTCGACCGCCGCACGGCCGAAGGCTACGTGCCGAAGGACGGCGAAGAGCCCAAGTGCCAGGCCAAGAGCTCCTTTGTCACCAAGCTCGACGAGTCGAAGAAGGTCCCCGAAGGCGCCAAGCCGCCGGAGAAGAACGTCGAGCGCACCCAGCCGGGCCTGCAGTTCAAGTTCCCGTTCGGCACCGAGCAGAAGACGTACAACGTCTACGACGACAACACCGGCACCGCGGTGCCCGCCGAGTTCAAGGGCACCGACACGATCAACGGTGTCGAGGTGTACAAGTTCGTCCAGAACATCGGTGACACCCAGATCGCGACGAAGACCGTGCCGGGCTCGCTCATCGGATCGCCAGAGGATTCGGTGAAGGACGTGCCGCTGTTCTACAAGGGCACGATCACCATGTGGGTCGAGCCGGTCACCGGCGTCCAGGTGAAGCAATCCCAGCAGCAGCACCAAGAACTGCGGCCCGCCATCGGCTCCGGCTCGACGACCGTGGTCTTCGACGGGACGCTCACGTTCAACCAGAAGACCATCAACGGGCTGGTCGACCAGGTCAAGGCGAACAAGGGCAAGCTGGACTTCATCACCTTCGTCGGGCCGCTCGCGTTCGGCATCGGCGGCGGCGTGATGATACTGGCCGGACTGTTCCTGCTGCTGCGCGGCCGCAAGGCGGAACCCGAGCCGGATGACCGCGCGACCCCCCAGCACGCGCGCACCAAGCAACCACTCTTCTAGGAACCCTGTTTCCTCAGCACCAAGACGAGGTTCCAGGACGCGATTTCACGGAGTCCTGGAACCCGCGCGATCCACATCGCCCAGCTCGGGTGATAACGCGGATAAGCCTGGCGCAGTTGCGCGTGCGGTGTGGCTTTCGCCCAGCGGATGGCCGCGCCGACCGACAGCGGGAACAGGGATTCACCGAATTTGTTCTTCGGTTCCTTGCCCATGGTCCGCAGATAACGCTGTCGCGCGTAATGCCCGCCGAAGAAATGCCACGGCGCGGTCTCATGGCCACCCCACGGCGAATACCACGGCGTGAAGGAGACGAAAACGGTACCGCCGGGCTTGGTGACCCGGCACATCTCGTCGAGCATCACCCACGGCTCGCCGACGTGCTCCAGCACGTTGGACGAGTAGCAGATATCCACGGATCCCGTGCGCACAGGCAGTTTGGTGCCGCTCGCGCGCACCATGTTCTCGCCGGGCGTGCCCCGCGCCGACAGCTCGCCGACATCAGGGTCGACACCGAGGTAATACGCGCCTGCCGCGCGGAAAGCGTCGGAGAAATAGCCTGGACCACCGCCGACATCGACGATCGTCCGGCCGCTCAGCGGCGTGTGATCGGCCAATTGCCTGACGGAATCCTCGGCGAGTGTCCGGTAGAAACCGTCAGGGTCGGTCTGTTCGGTGAGAAAGGAGCGGAACAACGTCACGGATCGACGCAGGGTGGCCCGATGATGACCCGGCGTTGAAATGATTCCTACCATCGAACCATCGCTTTCTGAGAATGATTCGCCTACTGTATACGCACCGGTAACGTAGCACCGCCGCCATAGGTTTGGAGAAAATCGATGTGCCGACCCCGTGTGCTCCTGGTCAACTGGCGCGACACGGGCCATCCGGAAGGCGGCGGCTCGGAACGGTACGTCGAGCGGATGGCCGAAGGACTCGCCAAGTCCGGGTACCGCGTCGAGATCCAGTGCGCGGAGTATCCGGCGGCGAACGCGGGTGAGTGGCGTGACGGCGTCCGCTATCGCAGGCGCGGCAACAAGTTCGGCGTCTACCCGCACGCGCTGCTCGCCATCCGCAAGGCACGCGCCGACCTGGTGGTCGACGTGCAGAACGGGATGCCGTTCTTCGCCAAGCTGGCCGCGCGCGGCCCGGTGCTGGTGCTCGTCCACCATGTCCACCACGAGCAGTGGATCAGCGCGCTGGGCGAGACCGTCGGCCGGATCGGCTGGTGGATCGAGTCCAAACTGGCGCCGTGGCTGTTCCGCAAGTGCCGCTACGTCACGGTTTCCGACGTCACCAAGGACGAACTGGTGACGCTCGGCGTCGACCGCTCGCGGATCGCCGTGGTGCCCAACGGGATGGACGCGCCGCCTCGTCGCGAGGTGAGCCGCAGCAAGGAACCCACGCTCGTCGCGGTGAGCAGGCTCGTGCCGCACAAGCGCATCGAGCACGCCATCGACGTCGTCGCCGAGCTCGCGCCCCGCTGGCCGACGCTACGTCTCGAGGTCGTCGGACAGGGCCCATGGCACGAGGTTCTCCGTGAGCACGCCGTCAAGCGCGGTGTCGCCGACCGGGTCCGCTTGCACGGCTGGGTCGACGAGCAGGGCAAACACGAGGTGCTCGCGCGGTCCTGGGTGCACCTGTGCCCGTCGGTGAAGGAGGGCTGGGGAATCGTGAACATGGAGGCCGCCGCGCACGGTGTGCCTTCGGTCGCGTACCGGTCGGCGGGTGGTGTCACCGAGTCCATTGTGGAAGGCGAGACCGGCCTGCTGGCCGATGACTTCGACGACTTCACGGCCCAGGTGGACAGTCTGCTCCGTGACCGGCGCCGCCGCGCCGCCATGGGCACGGCCGGTGTCGCGTGGGCAGGCAAGTTCAGCTGGGAACAGAGCGCCGTCCAGTTCGAATCACTGGTGCGCGACGTCGCCGGGCTGACCGCTCCCCGGCCGCGAACCCTGACGGCGCAAGGCGCCGACCACCCCGTCGGCCAGCCTGCCCGCGGCCGCGCCGTCGAAGTCCTTGCGGCGAGCGCGCACGGTCACCGTGCTGGTGCCGCCGACGGTCGCCGCGCCGAACGCCACGCCTGAGCGTCCGCTGGCGGCCGGATAGAACGCGATCGAGCGCACCCCGGCGGCCTCGACGACACCGAGATTCGAGACGAGGAAGGTCGAACCGAGCCTGCTCGCGAGCAGACGGGTGCCGATGCGCGCGATCTTGCTGCTGCGCGCGGGAAAATCCGGTTCCGGCGACTGCGCGGCCAATGCCGACCCGACTTCGCGCGCGACCGGTGCGCCCGCCACCCGCAGCCGGAAGAACGCGCTGTCGCGTTCCGGCTCCGGCGCGGCACCAGCCCGGCACGAGGCGCCGATCGCGGCCACCACGCGCGCGGCGGACGTGCCGTGCTCGCCGTTCCACCGCTCGGTCGCGTGCGCGGCCGCCGTGACGAGTTCCGCCGCACCGAACCGCATCCGGGGCTCGTTCCTGGCGCTGAAGACGTCACCGCCCGTCGGCGCCCCGCCGTCGGGCGTGATTCTGGCCGGTGGCGCGAAAAGTGCCTCAGCGAGCCGCTTGGCCGCCGAGGCGAGAAAGGAGGTGTCCGCGGCCCGTGCGCCGATTCCCTTGGCGCCGGAAGAAATGGGACTGTCCACAACGATCCCGAGCACGGCCAGCAGGCCGAGCCCGTCGAGCGCGCCGTGATGCGCGGCGACGAGCACCACGGGTTCGTCCGTGCACACGGCGACCCGGATCAGTGGCTCACCGCGTTCGTAAGGCCGCGCCGCGAATCGCGCGCGGGCCTGCGGAATCTCGGCCGCGCGTATCGGCTCGACGGCCGGTGGCGCACCGAGATGGGGATACCCGACCGTCGTGTCGCGAAGCCGTTCACGCACTTTTTCGGCGGACAGCACCGAAAAAAGGCATGCTTCCAGCAGGATGCTCCAGGAAACGGTGGGATCACCGTAAAGCCCGACGACGCTGTGCGCCTGGTCGGAAGCTGACTGGGACATCGGCCGAAGGCGTCAGCGATTGCCGTAGATCGTCGGCAGGTTGTCGAGCGGGTTGTACTTGTCCTGGAACCTGGCCTCCACCGTGGTGGTGGTGTCCGGGTCCGACGTGCTGACCAGTGCGAGACTGCCGCCCGCGGCGAGCCCGAGCCCGGCGAGAATGGCGGCGACGGCGCCTACCAGGGTTGCCAAGGGTTACTCCTTCTGCGGCAGGGAAATCCGGCCGGGGCTCAATCTACGCATCGGTAACATGCTGCACAACAGTGCGGCCATGATCGTTGTCAGCGCTACTCCATTCGCCAGCAGCACCCCGGTCCACGACACCGATGGCACAGCGCCCATGGCCGGTGTCCGGTACAGCGTGAGCCAAGGTCCCGACCACACCCGCGTAGCGTCGGCGAGCAACCCCGGATCGACGCGTCCAGGTGTGCCGTGCTCGACGAGAATCCAGCCAACGCCTTCAACGGCCAGCTCACGCGCCGATTTCGCCTGCCGGATTCGATCGAGCCGAGTGTCCTCGCCGGAGATCACCCGAGTGCCGACGCGAAGCGTGTCGTCGATCAGCACGGTCTTCGGCAACGCGCGCGGCGCGGGGTCGAGCTGCGTGCGGAGATCATTCCACCGGAAGACCCGGAACGTCGAAAGCGGCAACGCCAGCACATCCCCCGGCCGGTCATCGGCGGCGAGCACGTCGTGCACGGCCTGCCAATCTTCCGGGTAGTGCACGGTTTCCAGCCTGCCCCAGCCCGCGAACGCGAGATCCGGCATGACGATCAACGGGAACACGGCCGCCACCACGACGATGCCCTTGGCCCGCCGCGCGACCGTCTCGACGGCGAGCGCGAACCCGAGCGCGATCGGCAACGCCAGCCAGGCCACCCATTTCTGCGCGTCCCGCAGCAATCCGGCGCCGGGAACGTGGGACATCGCCCAGGTGAGCACGGGTTCGCCCAGCGGCAAGGTCGCGAGCGAAGCGAGCAGTACCCCGCAAACCCCGAGCAGTACCAACGACCTCGCCGGCGCGACACCCCAGCGCTGGGCCAACGTCTTGAGGCCCAGCATCGCGATCACCAAGGTCACCAGGATCAGCACCGGCGCGATCGGCCCGCTCCGGCTGTCCGGCACGACGTCGCCGTTCCAGATCCCGCCGAGCCCGAGAACGCTGAGTATCGCCGGTCCCCAGCTCTCCGGCCGCGCGCTGAAAGCGGCGACACCGGCGGGGTCGGACAGCGAGCCGCCCGGGTGAGCCAACGTCGGCACCAGCCAGGGCAGGTTAAGCAGCAAGGCGATGCTCAGCGTTTGCCAAGCCTTTCGCGGCCCAGCGGCGACTACCGCAGTGGCGGCGGCCAGCACTCCACCCGGCGGCGTAAGCATCGCGGGTGCGCAGGCGAGCACGAGGTGTGCGAGCGCTTTGGGCTGTTCTCTGAGCTTGAGGCCCGCTTTGACGATCCAGGGCAGGCACGCGTAGGTGATCAGCAACGGCCAGTGCCCGATGAACAGCCGTTCCGCGAAATACGCCGTCCACGCGTACCCGGTCGCGGCGACGAGCCGGATACCCAGGCTTTCGGTCGGCACCAGCCGTCCAGCCCCGTAAGCGGCGAAGAAGACCGACAGCACGAGCACGAGTTTCTGCACGATGTCCCCGGGCAGCACGGCTGTCGCGAGCGCGGCGACCGCGTCCGCCGGAACAGAACGAGCCAGTGAAGACCCGAGCCCGAAAGCGTCCGGCACCAGCGATTGCCGGGGCGCGAACACCATGTCGTAGCTCAGCACGAACCCGCGCCCGAGCAAGGGCGCCAGCATCAGCAGCGCGAGCCCCGCCGACACCGCGGGCAGTGCAAGTCGCCTGGTTACTCCCAACGGCCCTCCCTTTCCGCTTCCGGCCGGGCTATGGTCGCTCGATTACTCGCGGGTAATAAAGGAGCGGGTCTTTGACCGTAGCCGAAGCACGGACGGACGAGCGCGTCTCGGCGATCCTCGTCTCGCTGGCTTTGGCATGCAACAACGCGGGCAGCTACGCACTGAGTCTCGTCGCGGCCCGCATCCTCGTCCCCAGCGCGTTCGGCGAACTCAGCTCGCTGCTGGCGGTACTGGTCATCGGTGTCGTGCCCGCGATGGGCCTGCAGACGGTGACCGCGCTCCGCGTGGCCCGCAAGTCCGACACCTCCCTGATGGCACTCGGCCTGACCACGGCGGCGATCGTCGCCGGACTGGGCCTTGTGCTGGTCCCTGTACTCGTCCTCGTGCTGCACCTGGGCTCGTTCGTGCCCGCGCTGCTCCTCGCAGCCACTCTCGGCCCTCTGACGCTCCTCGGGCTGTTTCACGGCCTCTTACAGGGCAGCAGACGCTTCTCAGTACTGGCAGGCCTTATCGCGCTCGAAGGCGTTGGCAAGGTCGGAGGCTCACTCGCGGGCCTGCTCATCGCAGGCAACGCGACAGGCGCTCTCGCGGGCACGGCGCTGGGCTCACTCATGGTCGTGACGGTCAGCTGGGTGGTCTGCGGCAAACCGCGCCCTGTCCGCGGCGCACGCGTCGGCGAGGTGCTGCACACGGCGCAGGCCATGCTCGCGCTGGTCCTGCTGGTCAATCTCGACCTGGTGCTCGCCCGCCACACCCTCCCCGCGGCCGTGGCCGGTGAATACGCGCTGGGTTCGATCGTCACGAAGATCGCGTACTGGCTGCCCCAGGCGGTGGGCGTCCTGGTGCTGCCCCGGTTCGCCCACGGCGGTTCGCGACGGCGGGTGCTGCCGATCGCGTTGCTGGTGTGCGCGGGGCTGGACTCGGTGGTGCTGGCGGTTTCGCTGGTCCTCGGGCCGGGGTTACTGACGATCATCGGCGGCGCCGGGTACGCGGGCAGCACGATGGCGGTGTGGCCGTTCGCGCTCACCGGGTCGATGCTGGCGCTGGTCCAGATCCTCTTGTACGCCCGGCTCGCCGACGGTGATCGCCGGGTGACCGTGCTGATGTGGGCGGCTGTCGTGGTGGAAGTCGTTGTGGTGACGGCGTGGCTCCACGGGTCGGCCGCGCAGGTGGTGGGGGTTTCGGCTTGCTGCGTGGGCGGGCTTGCGCTGGCTGGGGCTTATGTGGAGATCCGGGCTTCGGGGCGAGGGCGGGCTTGAGCGGTCTGGTAGGCCGCGCGGAGTTCGGCGAGGACTTTCTCGGGCTCGGCGCGTAGCCGGGCCGGCGGTGTTTGGAGTAGGACTATCCCGACTTTCGTGTAGCGGGTGTTCCTCGCGAGGGTTTTGAGGTAGTCGTCGCCTTGACCGTGATGGCTGCGGGAGTCGACTTCCCAGGCGAGGGCGACTTCGTCGGCCCAGCCATCGGGTGTCGCGATGTATTCGCCTTGCCCGTCCACGATTTTCACGTTCCATCTGCAGGGCGGGAGGCCGGAACGTTGCCAGAGATGCCAGGCGTCTGCTTCGGCTACCGACCGGGCTCCGCCGAGCAGTGGGATCAGGGCGCGCCGTGGTTTCGCAGCACCTCTTGAGCTGCCCAGTTCGAGTTCTCGTGCAAGGGCTTCGGTTGTGCATCGTCCGCGCTGCACAGCCTCGGCCATGATCGCGAGGATCATGTCTTTCTCTTTGAGCCGCCGCACGGCATCAAGTACCGCTCGATGCACGGGGGCGACGGGGATGCTTTGGCGGGTCTGCGGACTCGGCAAGCGCGTGGTCGTTTCGACGTGGACGAACTTCGCACTACTGATCTTGCGGTCAGACGGGACGAGGATGTGCACGTCCTTCGGCGCCGGGAGATTCTGGAGGCCGTATCGGCGGAGTGCCCAAATGCCGGTCAGCATCGCACCTTCGCGGCCGTGGAGTATCGCCGCTTCGATGCGGTGTTCGTCGGTGGGCTCGGCGTTGCTGAGCAGCAGAATGCCGCGCAACAGTGTTTGCCAAACCCCGCGCTCGCACCGAGAGGTGATCGTGCGGCGGGGCACACCGAGACCCTCGAGCGCTACTGCCCGGATCACGATCGGCTTCGCGAGCAGTGGATTGTCCGCCCAGGTCCCTCTTCGCACCTCACCACCCTGGGCCCCTCAGCCCGGCGCGCCAAATCGCGCCCGAACCGGGTGGACCGCTCGCGTGCGAAACCCGAGTTTTGGCCACTCAATAGCCAAAACTCGGGTTTCGTTCAAGCCTTCCTCGCCCCGAACCAGTCGACACAACACGCGACCACGGCGGCCGCCGCCAGCAAAAGCGCACCCTGGGTGACAAGCCCATAGGCCCAGTCCTGCCCATGCCCCAGCAACCGTCCGGTCACCGCGACCCCGGTACCCACGACCATCCCCCCGATCGCCAGCACCCTGGGCACCCGTTCACTGAACTGCCGCCCGAGCAGGCAGACGATCAGCAGCACCACCGGCAACATCCCACCCAGGACAACCAAGACCACGATCATCCCCACCGCGGCCACACTCGCCCCGCCGGGCTCGACCGTGATCCGCCGCCGTCGCGCGGGCAGGAACGCACCCAGCAGGAACAACGCGACCGCGATAGCCCCGACGAGCAGAGCCATCCGATACGTCGAGTCCGGGGTGAACGTCAGCGACACCACCCCGCCCGCCCCCGCGGGCACGATCCAAGCCTGTTGCCAACCGTCCACGCGCGTGCGAGCCAGCGGGCGGCCGTCCAGCGTGGCCACCCATCCGGCGTTGGCGTTCTCCGGCACCGCGAGCACCGCTTCGGCGCCGGGCGCGACCGTGACCTCGCGCGAGGTGGCGTCCCATGTGGACACTTGGACCGCACGATGTTCGACGGGCGTGACGACGGCGTCGACCGGGCGGAACCAGAGATCCTGCACCACGAACGAATCCGACCGATCGGTCCGGACCTCGTGCCCGCCCGGCGCGAGGTCGACTCCGCCTTCCGAGTCCGGGCAGGTCCGCAACGCGAGCGGCCGGTGTGCGGTCAAATCGGCCAGCGTGCCCTGCACTGACGTGTGATAGTCGAGACCGTCCAGGTGGACGTTCGGCCCGGACCCGCACGGCACGGTGAACGAGGTCTCCGGACTCGGCAGCCCGTCAAAGGACAACGTTCCGATCCCGAACGCGATCCGCCGATCATCGTCGGACGCCACGATGCTGATCTTCAACTGCTTGGTCTCCAGTGGACTAAACGTCGCCACCCCGTCGACCAGCTCCACGATCTGACTGCCCGAATCAGTGGACAGCTCGAGCCGCGGCGGCGCCTTGGCCGTCCCCAGCGGGTCAACGGCCACACGCAGCGACGAGATCCGCTGCTCCTCCGGCCAGTCGAAAGTCAGCGTCGGCCGCAAATCGGTCAGATCCGGGATCCACGCCGTCGCGGGATCGCCGTCGACCGCCGCGAAACCCGAGGCCGCGATATCGCCGCCGAGCTGCGAGGTCGCCGAGACCTGGACGCCCGGCAACGTCAACGGGCTCCGCGCGTCGAAAGCCGGGACCACGGTTCCGCCGAACACGAAGGAAGTACGCGCCGAGGTGCCGAACAGCCGGTGTACACCACCGGGTTCCTCGCCTTGGCGGACCAGCTGGGAGTCACAGCGGACGTGTCCGTCGTCGGTCACGCAGGCGTAGCGCGGCTGCGCGCCCCTGGTGAACGCGAAGCCGGGGACGTCGCCGGCGGGCAGGTCGGACGGCACTTCGAGGGCGCGCTGCGGATCGGTGCCGGGGATCTTGAGCTCGGCGATGCCGACGTTGCCGTCCTGCCTGCCGACGACCAGCGACAGCAGCGTGATCCGGACCTTGCGGGTGAGGCCTGGCGCGGTCGGGTAACTGTGCGGGCCCGCGCCGCGCGCGACCTGCTGTTCGACAGAGCCCGCGTCGGTGGTGACGCGGATGCGGGTGGCGGGCCAGCCGACGCGGATGTCCTCGACCATTTCGAGGTCGATCGCGTTGACCAGCCTGGGTGTGTCGAGTTCGACCTCGAGCCATTGGCCGATCGGGCCGGTGAACGACGACGAATGCCACGCCGTGCGCGAGTCGCCGTCGATGGCCGCGAACGGCTGATGACTCGGGTCCGCGCTGCCGAACGCGTCGGCGAACGAGGCCGCCGTCGACGCGGTGACCGAGCGGATCCCGCGATACGCCGCGACCGTCTGATGCTGCCGCCCGGGAAACGGCAGCACATCGCTGGCCGCACGATCCAGTCTCGGCGACTCGGACGCGGTCAACGTCTGGCTGAGATTGTCGCGCACACCGGCGACATTCCGCTCGGCACGGCGCAGGCCGTCGGTGACATACCGGGGACCGCCGGGCGAGCCGCCGTCGCCGGTGAGCACGGTCGGCGCCGTGGGGTCGAGCTGACCCGAATTGAGCAGTGGCAGCAACGACTCGGGGCCACCGCTGACCGTTGGAACATCCTTTGTGGACGTCGCGGTGACCGTCGGCACCTCGCGCTGCACCTCGTAGATCTCCAGCGGGCCGAACGTCGCCGCCTTGCCGATGCCGGAGGAACCGGCGAGCCCGGAGCGCAGTGTCGACACCGCGGGCGCGTCGAGCTTGCGGCGGTCAATGTCGTTGCGCAGCAACAGGAACCGGTACCCGGACCGCGCGAGCAACGGCGCGAGGCCGGGGTCTCCCCTGCCGTCGGCGAGTGCGGCGTCGACGGTGTCCATCAGCCGCGTGTTGCCCTCGGACCCGAGCGGGACCTGGTTGCGCACGGCCCAGGGACTCGACGCGAGCGCTTGCGCGGGCTCGTCCACCGTGCGGCCCCACTCGTACTCGCCGAAGCCGGTCGCGGGCAGCATCAGCGTGCGGGCGCGCGCGTCGGCCTTCGCGACATACGCGAGCGCGTCGTGCCAATAGCCGGGCACGTCGTCCCAGCCCGGGCCTGGGCGCAGCGTCAGCATGAACGCGGGCGCCGCCATCCCCAGCACCAGCAGCAGGCCGAGCGCCGGGCGTGCCCAGCGGCGGGCCGCGTGCACGGGACCCGAGATGCCGTAGACGAACGCCAGCATGAGCGGCAGCCGCAGCACCGGCTCGAACTTGTGCACGTTGCGCAGCGGCGCGAGCGGCCCGTCGAGCAGATGCCGTACCGGTTCCGCGAGCGGACTGTCCAGCGTGCCGACATACCCGACGGTGAGCAGCGTGAGCCCGACGAGCACACCCAGCACCAGGAACCGGCGTTCCGGCAGCGCCGCGCGCGTGAGCCCGAACAGCCCGACCGCGGCCACCAGCCCGGTCACCGCCATCAGCACCGGATTGTCGATCAACGTCCAGCCGGCTGGCCACCATGGCGTTCCCTGCACGACGTAGGCGACCCATTGGTTCGTCCCGCGCAGCACCTCGAACAACGACATCGGCGCGGTCGTGTTGGTCGCGGACTCGATGTAGTTCAGGAACGGCAGGCTGTATTCACCGAGCAGCAGCAGCGGCAGGATCCACCAGAGCGTCGCGCCGACGACGAACGCGATCCACCACAGCACCAGCTTCAGATGATCCGTCGTCCAGAACCGGGTCAGCAGCCACAAACCGGGCAGCACCAGCGCCATGACCACCATGGCGCCGTTCACACCGCCCATGCACAGCACGGCGACAGCGGAAAACCCGGCGGCGCGGCGCGGCGACCCGATACGGTCCGCGCGCACCAGCGGCAACAGCACCCAGGGCAACAGCACCGCGGGCAGCATTTCCGCCGACAGCGGGCCGATTTCGGTGAGCATGCGCGGCGCCAGCGCGTACCCGAGCGCGCCGACCAGCCGCGCCCGCTCGGTGCCGATGCCCATCGCACGCGCGAGCAGCAGCGCGCCACCGAACGCGACCGAGAGCAGGATCGCGCACCACAGGCGTTGCGAGATCCACACCGGCAGCCCGGCCGCCCGGCACAGCGCGAAATACGGTCCCATCGGGAACAGGTAGCCGTAGGCCTGGTTCTGCAGTTCCCCGCTGGTCGCCTGCGGGTTCCACAGATGCAGCGCGCGCACGAGGAAATTCAGCGGATCAACCGACAAGTCGAGCTTCGTGTCGAAAGTCGTCTTGCCAGGCCGTTGCACGAACGACAGCACGGTCAGCCCGAGCACGATCCAGGTACTCGGCCCACGCAGCAGCCGCCGCGGTGCCCGTTCGACACTGCCCTCGGTCCGCGCGGCCATTGTTACCATCCGGTAGATACTAAGCGGAAACGTGGCTACGATGGGCCGACGATTTTCCCAGCGGCCTAGGCAGGTGCGCTATCTCTTCTGAGCGGACACATACAGCGGACGACTTCGGCCACGCGTGGGCGCTCGCGGAACCGGTCAAGGGCTGGATGACCAGGGACCAGGGCCTCGCGCTGTGGAATGCCGCGCGCAGGCTCGGCAAGGGCGACGTGATCGTGGAAATCGGCAGCCACCAGGGCCGATCGACGGTCGTGCTCGGCTCCGCCGCGCGCACGGTCGGCGCCACGGTGATCGCGGTCGACCCGTTCGTCGACGGCAAGCTGTTCGGTGGATCCCCGACACGCCAACGGTTCGAGGCGAACATCACGGCCGCGGGACTGGACGACGTCGTCGAGCTCGTCGCCGGATACAGCACCGAACTGCGGCCTGGCTGGGATCGTCCGATCCAGTTGCTCTACATCGACGGCAAGCACGACTACTGGACATACACCGACGATCTGCGCTGGTCCGCGCATCTTCCGCCGGGTGGAGAAATCCTGGTCCACGACTGCTTTTCGTCGATCGGTGTCACACTCGGCACGATCGCGAAGGTCCTTTTCGGACGGCGTTACGCCTATGTGGACCGTGCGACGTCGCTCGCCCGGTTTCAGTTGCGCAAGCCGACTTCGGCCGATCGGCTGCGCACATTAGCCCAATTGCCATGGTTCTTCCGCAACGTCTGCATCAAAGTGCTGCTGCGGCTGCGCTTGCGCGCTGTGGCCAGGCTGGCCGGCCACGACAGCCCGTACGACCCTTACTGAGTGATCGGCTTCCCGATCTCGAGCTTCGCGGCGCAGATCGGCGCGCCCTTGCCCGAAAGCTGCAGGCCGACCTTGTCGTAAAGCCCCTCGATGGGCACGTAGACCGCATGCACGCCCGGCGGGAACCACACCGGCGTACGCACGCCGTCGTGGTCGACGAAGCCTTCGCCGCCGTCGGAGGTGAAGTACTCGATCTTGAGCAGGTTGCGGCCGAGCACAGGTTTGTCCAGCGGGATGCGGACAAGGTCTTCACCGACGACCGTGCCGCAATCCGGCGCCGGACCAGGCAGGCCGCGGGCGACAGGGTCGACGCCGATGATCCGTTTCGGCTTGCCCGTGTCGTCGAGCAGGTGCATCTTCACGGTGGCCTGATCGAACCGCGTGCCGGGGATCAGGCCGACCACCCGCGAGGCGCGTGAATTGTCGGCGAACCATTCGTGCATCACGTCACGCGGCACGAAAGTGTCGTACAGCACCAGTTCCGAGTCGTTTTCGACGGCGGCGCGGACGTTCGCGATGTACTGCCGCGACTGAGCGAACCGCAATGCCGGCGCGAGCCGTGGGAAAGTCACGGCCGAGCTCGCCAGCAACAGTACACAGAGGACGATCGCGACCGGCCGTTCCCGCGCCCCGCCGGTCTCGCCAGGCGTCAGCACCGCGAACGACCCGCACAGCGCGGCGATCAACGCCAGCTCGGCGACATACCGCGGATCGTTGCCCAGCCCCGGTCCGACATCGGTGAGCCGCGTCGCCGCCACCAGTCCGACGTCCACGGCGAAGGTGAACCCCAGCAAGACCCAAGCCTGCCAAGCACGACGGCCGGTGCGAC
This sequence comes from Amycolatopsis sp. NPDC059657, assembly GCF_042734395.1. Lineage (NCBI taxonomy): Bacteria > Bacillati > Actinomycetota > Actinomycetes > Pseudonocardiales > Pseudonocardiaceae > Amycolatopsis > Amycolatopsis sp. NPDC059657. The sequence goes on from NZ_JBHWEB010000025.1 coordinate 18,965, forward strand.
GCCCGGCCGCGATCACCAGTACCAGCAGCCCGATCAGCAGGCCGACGCTCACCAGGATCGGCGAAGGCGACCACGTCGCACCGGGCCCCGGACCGGACCACGGCCCGCCGAGCAGCCCTGGCAGTAGCGTGTCCGCGAGCATCCGCCCGGTCAGATCGGCCACGGTACCAGCGGAAACCGTGCCGGTACCGTGCGCGACCTGGCTGGATGTCAACGACAGCAACAAAACAACATAACCCGCAAGCACGACGCCGAGGCAGGCCCAGAGCTTGAGGTGCTTGCGCAGCGGTTCACCGAGCAGCACGGTGACGCCGACGACGAGCACCGGAATGAAGACGGCCTTCTCGTAAAAGGAAAGCCCGAAGACGGTCCACGCGATCGTGCCGATCGCCCAGCGTCCACCCTCACGCAGATAACGCACGTGCGCGTGCAGCGCGCCGGTCATCGCGAGCAGTACCGGCAGCACCTGGACGCCGTATGCCCACCAAACAGTGGGCACCAGCAGCAGATTCGACGCGGTGACCACGGTGAACGGCACCAGGATCGCCCACCGCCGCCCGAAACACCGCACGAGCAGCGCCCAGAACAAGAACGACGCGGCCGCCTGCATGAGCAGCAGCGGAATCGTCAGCACCGCGAAGTTCAAGGGTGCCAAGGCGGTCAGAAACCAGGTGAGAAGAAAACATCCGGGCGCGAGATGCCCTTGGTAGTCCTGGAAAAGGTACCCGAGATCGAACGGCGCGGCATGCCCGGCCCGATAGGTGATCAAGAAGTCGTCTTGGCCGAGACTCCCGTGCAACGCCGCCCAGGCGTGAAAACCGAACGGCACCGCGGCCGCGACGAACGCCGCGACAGTGAGCGGCGACAGTACCTTGACCGCGGGTCTTTCACGCACCAGCACGGCGCCTCACTTCTTACAGGCGGGAGGTTGACACATGATCTTGCTCAACGCCTGATAGAAGACGTCGGAGATCTTACGAGGATCGGCGGTGGTGAACGACTCCCCGCCGGTCGCGGCCGAAACGGCCTGCAACTCGGTCGCGTCGATGTCCGGACCGATACCGATTCCGATGACAGGCAAGGGTTTACGCGGGTCCTGCAGCCTGCCCAGTTCGCGCTTGAGCTGGTCGAGGTTGATCCCGTCCCGGTCCTCGTTCTGCCCATCGGTGAGCACGACGACCAGATTGATCCGGCCAGGCCGCCAATTCTGCCGCGCGCTTTGATAAGCGGCGAGTATCGAGTCATACAACCCCGTCGCACCGCCGACCTTGGGCCGCACGGCCTTGAGCTTCTCGACCCCACCGGCCGCGACCTGCTCGGCGATCGTGCGCATCGGCAGGAGTTCCTGGTAGTCCTTGTCCCCGTCCAGCTTGGTGGAGAACAACCACAACCCGAGCTCGGTCGTCAGCTTGAACAGCCCCAGCCCTTCCGTCGCGGCCTCGAGCGTGAGATCCATTCGCGACCGTCCAGTGCCGGGCACAAGGGCGGCCATCGACCCGGAGACATCGAGCAGAACCTGAATGCGCGCACTGAGATTCACCCCGGCCCAGGCTTGCAGCACGGAGTACATGGCATCCGCGGGCAGTGCCGGAGCAGCACCCCGGAACCCGGCGTCGGCGATCGCCTTGACGGCGTCCGGCGCGAGCAACGTCCGGAGAAACCGCTCAGCACCAGCCCTTCCGGCCTCAGAAGCCTTGGGAAGCACAACGTACGGATAGTCAAGACTCGGCGCGTTCGCGTAGACCGGAACCCGCTTGTGCCCCAACGCGAACTGCTCGGACGAGGGAAGCACCTTGGGGTCCGGCGCGGCCAGTTTCCGCATGGCAGCGATGAAGGAGGCGTCGTCCTTGTTCAGCTCCTTGACCCCGAGCAACGCTGAGATGCCAACTGGATCACGGTTGGGATCAGGCACCCCGACGGTCTCGCCGTCGAGGATTTCCTGCCACCCAGGCGCCTTCTCGGGCCAGCCGTACTTACGCGCGGTCTCGTCATCGAGCGACAGGACGACGGGAGAACTCGCCACCGATTGACCGGATTCAGGCAGATTCCAGGCTCCGGCATCCCTGGCCTGCAACAACCACGTGCTCGACTCAGGCACCCAGACATCAAGCCCACTCGACCCACCGGCCAGCGCCTCGGCGGTTTCAGCGGACCCGGCGGACGCGACGTCGGCATGGAAACAGTCCTGCTCAGGCAGGTTTCGAGCCAATTCCGTGAGCACCGGCGCGATATCCGGCGCCGCGGCGATCCTGACCTGCGTGGTGCTCTCGCACCCACCGTTCGCCAACCGCGCCCGCAGATACTCGACCCCGACCCAGCCGAGCAACGCGATCACCAGCAGCGCACTCAAGATGACGACCGGCGAACCGAACCGCCTCGCGTCTTCCCGCATGCACCTGCCTCCGTGTCACCGAAGGCGTCATTACTTCACAGTAGCGCCGGTTTGGCAACGACGCGGCATTCGTCGTAACCGGCTCCGCCAAGTGAACGACCTAGGTCATGTGCTCACCAAGCGCATCCTGCTCGCGGCGGCCGCCGTGACGCTTTCCGCCTGCACGGCCCCGCAATCTCCACCTGGGCCGACGACGCCGCCGGCCCAGGTGCCCGTCACGACCTCGTCAACGGTTCCGCCGCCACCACCAATCCCCGTGACCGCGACCGCGACACTCAAGGCTTCTGCCAAGAGAACGGTCTCGCCGTCCGGCCCCGGTTGCGGTCAGCGAGCGGTCACAGCGGGGAAGTTCAACCCCGCATGCCTCGAATACCAGGGCTATCTGGATCCCGGCGGCCCCGGCCGCGGCCCGACCTCAGGCGAACTCCAGCACCGGTACGGCTGCGAGCAGGGCTACATCCCGAAATCCGAATGCTGAAAAGAGCGGGGAAGCGCCCGCGTTCCCGCGGCGGGCGCTTCCCCGCTCAGCCCATCACCGGGTACAGCTGATCACCGCGGTCCCGTAGTAGTAGCCCGGACCCCACCGGCTGGAGTCGGTGAACGTGGTCACACACTGCGCGGGCGGAATGTAGCCCGCGATCGCCGCCTGCCGCTGCGCGTCCTTGACGGCGTTGTTCTTCGCCTTGCTCGGGCTGTTCCCGAAATCCCAGCCACTGAAGGTCTGCGTCTCCTGGATGACAGCCGCGTTCGCGGTGGCCGCCCCGACCTGGATCGCCGGAACCACCACCCCCGCACCGACGAACGCCACGACAACCAGTCCACGCTTGATGAGCCTGTTCATCACTCCTGCTTCTCCCCTCGCAGTTACCAGCCAGTGTGAGTAGGTAACTCACTGCCATTCATGTCAGCTGATACGACCATCATGGCCGGCCTTCAGCCATGGTGTCAACTGAGATGAATGAGTGAGAGACTGCATCCACACAGGCTTACGCCAGTGACAGCAGGTTGAACACGTAGGTCTCATCGCCAGGTGCCCGATCGAGCACCCGAACACTCCCGAGCACGCCCTGATAGGCGCCGGTGCCACCGAGGACAACGGCCGGATAGTCATGCTGCGACGTCAAGAAAGCGGCGTGCCCGTCGATAGTGCCGTCCAGCAGCTCGAAGTGAGCCTGACAATCCAGCAGGAGATCAGCGGTAGTGAATGCCACGACCACACAATCAATGGCAGCACGACCGGCCTTGCCACCATTTTGATCTTTGAGGCTTTCGCGAATGGTGAGCGGCTGCCCCGGCAGCGGCGGCGTCGTGATGCCACCGAGGTCGACCACCGCGGTCGCCGGATCACTGACCACCGTGAACTGCTTCACCGTCACGGCATCGGCCACCCCAGGCGCCAACGCGAACAGCATCGCCGAACCGAGAATCGCACTTAAGTATCGCTTTTTCACGAGAAACCTCTCCATGGCGCGACTGGTTGGCCCATCAGTCGCTCAGGAGCGGAAAAGTGTTAAAGCGAGAAGGAGCGGGCACCGGCCTGCGCCGTCGCGGTCGCCACGACCGCCGGAACCGAGCCGAGCGCGCCGGCCAGAACCAGCATGCCGAACCCAAGGTCGCCGTTGTGCAGTGCCCCCGACCTGGCTCGGACCGCATCCGCACGCCGCAATATAGCCCGTGAGCTGCGAGTTTCCGCAACCGTGGAAATCGAACGACGCCGTCGACGCACTGGCGGTGACGCACGATGACTACCAACAACCAAGACCGCGCATTGTGGGTGCAGTGCGCGTGCACGGCCCTGGTCGCGCTCGGCGCGGCCTACGCCTCGTACCGCCACGGCCGGGAGTTCGCGCTGAGGTTCGGCGCCGACGAGTCGACCGCCGCGATCTGGCCGCTGATCGTCGACGGCCTTCTCACCATCGCCACCGTCGAGCTGTGGCGCTCCGCCCGAAGTCCCGGTCGATGGAAAGCCTGGCTGGCTTTCGCATTCGGGATCATTCTGTCGCTCTGCGCCAACGTCGACGCGGCACCGATCCTGAATGCACCGGCGATCGCTGTCGCGGCCTGCCCGCCCCTGGCTCTTCTACTAGCCGTCGAGCTGCTCAACCGCGCGCTCAAGCGCAGTCGCGACAACCGACAGCAGGAACCTCTGCTCGAGTCCAAAACTCTGGCAGCCGACGCCACCACTGCCGGGCACCTATCGCTGATCTCAAACACACGCGGTTCCACGGCCGTGGAACTCACCGCCGAGCAGCAGATGTGGGCGCACTACACCACCGAACTGTCGAAAGGCCGAACACCGACCGGCGCCGAACTCGATCGCATCGCCGGCACAAACAACTACGGACGCCGAGTCCTCCGCCAATGGCGCAACTCCGGGCAACTTCATGACATACACGCCCCAAGCAGCGCATCCGAATCCGCAGCCCTCCGGAATCAAAGTGATGCAGAAACGCTGTCCCCATTGCTAGAGTCGCTGGTCAAGTAGTGTCGTCCCCGCGCGAGCGGGGCTGGTCCCGGTTGACACTGAGTATCTGGAGTGCGTGGTGGGTCGTCCCCGCGCGAGCGGGGCTGGTCCCGCGCCAACGAGCGGACTCACTTGGCCTTCACCGTCGTCCCCGCGCGAGCGGGGCTGGTCCCGCGCCAACGAGCGGACTCACTTGGCCTTCACCGTCGTCCCCGCGCGAGCGGGGCTGGTCCCTGGCGGAGTGGCTGGACATGCTTGGCCTCACAGTCGTCCCCGCGCGAGCGGGGCTGGTCCCAAGGTCATCATGACCACCCGCACCAAGGACGTGTCGTCCCCGCGCGAGCGGGGCTGGTCCCTCCCGCACCCCGCAGGGCGACGGCCGGCTGCGGTCGTCCCCGCGCGAGCGGGGCTGGTCCCGTTTTTGCAACGGTGGCGCGCTCAGCCTTATCGTCGTCCCCGCGCGAGCGGGGCTGGTCCCACAAAGCTGACGGCCAGCGCCGCAGTGGCCAAGTCGTCCCCGCGCGAGCGGGGCTGGTCCCGATGCGCTCGACAAGGTAGGCAACACCCTCAAGTCGTCCCCGCGCGAGCGGGGCTGGTCCCGGCCCGAAGATCTGCTTGGTGCCTGCGGCCACGTCGTCCCCGCGCGAGCGGGGCTGGTCCCTCAGTCGGTCCGGTCCCGCAGCTTTCGGGACTGTCGTCCCCGCGCGAGCGGAGCTGGTCCCCTTTCCCGCTGGCAGCAACGCATGGTCGCGATGTCGTCCCCGCGCGAGCGGGGCTGGTCCGTTGAACGTGATCCGGATGACGTTGCCTTGGTAGTCGTCCCCGCGCGAGCGGGGCTGGTCCCGATGATCTGTGACCACTCCACGTCCTGATGGTGTCGTCCCCGCGCGAGCGGGGCTGGGTCTCAGGTCACCGCGTATCCGTCCCCAGGCAAAGCAGTTTGTCCCAGCGCGAGCGGGACCGACCGTGAGTACCCGATTTTCTGATCTCGACGCCTTCCGGAGAGTTGCGGAACCCGGCCGAACCGTGTTGCGTCGTACTCCGGGGAGAAGGGGGGCATGGCGTATGCCTGAGGGGAATCCGCTGGTCGCGAAGGCTCAGTCGCAGACGACCGGGGTGACGGGGATCGGGATCGCGGAGTCTGCGGTCGATCTGGCGAACGGGGTCAAGGACGGGTCTTGGGTCGAGGGCGGCCTAGGCGCACTCGGCGTCGGCCTCGAGGTCCTATCGCTGGCACTCGATCCGATCGGGACCTTGGCCCAGTATGGGGTTTCGTGGCTGATCGAGCATGTGCAGCCGCTGAAGGAGGCGCTGGATTGGCTTGCGGGCAATCCACCGGTCATCCAGTCGTATTCCGACACGTGGGCGAACGTTGCCAAAGAGGTCAACGCGATCGCCGGCGATATGAACAATGAGGGCAAGACCGGCACTGCGGGCTGGCAGGGCGCCGCGGCCGAGGCCTACCGCGGTGAGGTCGCCGAGCAGGCCGACGCGATAGTGGGCGCGGCGACGCTGGCGGACGGGATCTCCACCGGTGTGATGGTGATGGGCCAGGTCGTGGCCATGGTCCGCGAAACTGTGCGGGACCTCGTCGCCGAACTGGTCGGCAAGCTCATCACCTGGGCACTGGAAGAGGCGTGCACCCTCGGCTTCGCGACACCGCTGGTCGCGGCCCAGGCGACTGCCGCGATCACCAAGGCGATCAGCAAAGTCTCAGATCTCATCCGCAAGCTGGTCAAGACGATCGGCAACGTCGCACCGAAGATCCGCAAGATCGTGGACAAGCTCGGTGAAATCATCGAGAAACTGTCCAAACTGGGCAAGAAGCTCAGCAAGGGTGGCGGCACCTCGCCGTCCGCGGCCAAAGCCGCGAGGAAAACCGACGCCCCGGATCTCAACGCACCCAAGGGCGACACCACACCGTCCAGTGCTCACTCGCCGGACAGCCCTGACAGTGGCACGACTCCGTCCAGCACGAAGACCGACAGTCCGGACACCACGCACCCGAGCGGCACCGGCGCCCCAGGTGCGGGCAAGAGCCCGGGTGGCAAGAACGGCGACGCCGACCCGTCGATGAAGAAGAACAGCGGCGACCCGAAGACCGAGGCGCGCAAGCAGGAATGCGTGCCGGGCTCCGGTGACCCGATCGACCTTGCCACCGGGCAGATGTTCACCACGCAGGTCGACGTCGAGTTGCGTGGTGTGCTGCCGCTGGTGCTCCAGCGCACCCACTTCTCGGAGTACCGGGTAGGCCGCCTGTTCGGCCGTTCCTGGACGTCGACGCTGGATCAGCGTGTGGAGGTCGACGAAGACAGCGTGTACTTCGCAGGTCAGGACGGCATCCGCCTGATCTATCCCGCGCCGGCCACCGATGGCACCCCGGTCTTCCCACGGGAAGGGCCGCGGTGGCCGTTGGCGCGGACCGAAACCGGTTACGTGGTCACCGATCCGGCGACCGGCCGCGAGCTGCAGTTCGGCGGCGGCGCCGGACTGCGCCCGCTCACCGCGATCGTCGACCGCAACGGCAATCGGATCGACGTCGACCACGATCCTGCGGGAATCCCCGTCGGGATCAGGCACAGCGGTGGATACCACCTCGGCGTCGACAGCGAGGCCGGACTGGTCACCGCGATCTGGCTGCACAACCCGGTCGGCGAACCGATCACGTTGGTGCGCTACCGGTACAACGACGCGCGGCAACTGACGGAGGTGCTCGACCCCGAGCATCGGGCCATGCGATTCGACTACGACGCCGACGGGCGCGTCACACGCTGGGAGGACCGCAACGGCGAGTGGTACCGCTACCACTATGACGCCGACGGCCGATGCGTCCGGACCGAAGGCTCGGGAAACGCGCTTGCCGGGAGCTGGAACTACGACCCGGGCAACCGGGTCACCGTCTACACCGATTCACTCGGCAACAGCTGGACCTACCACTTCAACGAGTTCTGGCAGGCGGTCCGTGAGATCGACCCGCTCGGCCGGGAAACCCACCAGCTCTGGGACCGCCGCGACCAGCTGCTGTCCTACACCGATCCGCTCGGCAACACCACCGGCTACGAATACGACAGCAACGGCAACCAGACCGCGATCACCCTGCCCGACGGAACACGATCGACGGCCGAATTCGGCGAACTCGGTCTGCCAGTCGCCATCGTCGACGCGGACGGAGCGGTGTGGCGCCGCGAGTACGACGCAGCGGGCAATCTCGTCGCGGTCACCGAACCCGGCGGTGGTGTCACCACTCTCGCTTACGACGAACGCGGATTCCTCTCCTCGGTGACCGACGCACTCGGCAACACCCAGCGGATCCGGACCAACGACGCCGGGCTCGTCGTCGAAGTCACCGACGCACTCGGTGCGACCACCCGGCACGACCGGGACCAGTTCGGCCGGGTCATGGCGACCACCGACCCGCTCGGCAACACCATCCGTCTGGCGTGGACCGTCGGCGGCAGGCTCATCTCCCGCACCTCGCCCGACGGTGCCGTCGAACGGTGGCGATATGACGGCGAGGGCAACAAGGTCGAGCATGTCGACGCGCTCGGCCGGGTCAGCCGGATCGAGACGACACACTTCGACTTGCCCGCGGCGGAAGTCAGGCCGGACGGCTCACGGCTCGAATTCTCTTACGACAGCGAACTCCGAATGACCGCGGTGACCAACGAGCAGGGGCTGGTCTGGCGCTACGCGTACAACCCGGTCGGAGACGTCGTCGAAGAGGTTGACTTCTCCGGCAGGCGCACCACCTACGACTATGACCAGGCCGGACGATTGATCGCCCGCACCAACGGCGCCGGCCAAACCCTGCGGCTCGCCCGCGACGCAGTGGGCAACATCGTCGAACAACGCAGCGACGACGGCGCGGTGGCGACCTTCGAGTTCGACGCGATGGGCCGGTTGACCAGAGCGGTGAACGCCGACGCGGACCTGGTGTTCGACCGGGACCGGCTCGGCCGGGTCCTGTCCGAGACCGTCAACGGCCGGACACTCACCTCGCGCTACGACCCCCTGGGCAGGCGGGTCCACCGCCGCACGCCGACCGGAGCGGAAAGCGTCTGGGAATACAACGGAAACGACCAGGTCACCACCCTGCACACCGCCGGTCGCAGCCTTCATTTCGGCTACGACTCCGCCGGGCGCGAGGTGGAACGGCTGGTGGACACCGGCACGATCCAGGCGCAGACCTGGGACGCCGCGGACCGGCTCACCAGCCAGACGATTTCGTCGGTGACCGGCGGCCGGGCCGACCCCACCCGCCGTCCGCGGCTGATCCAGCAGCGTCAGTACCGCTACCAGCCCGGTGGCCACCTTTCAGCTGTCGAGGATCGGCTCGCCGGGACGCGCTGGTACCAGTTCGACCAGGCCGGTCGCGTCCACAGCGTGCGCCGGGACAACTCGACGGAGACCTACTCCTACGACCCGGCAGGCAACCTCACCTCGGCATCCTGGCCGGGTTCGGCGGATGCCGGGCCGCGTGAATACTCCGGCGGCCGGCTGCACAGCGCCGGGAACCTGCGGTATTCCTATGACGCCCAGGGCAGGGTGGTCCTGCGGCAGAAGAAACGGCTCTCGGCGAAACCCGCCGCCTGGCGCTATTCCTGGGACGCGAACGATCGGCTGACCGCGGTGGTGACACCGGACGGCACGCGCTGGCGCTACCGCTATGACCCGCTCGGCCGGCGCATCGCCAAGCAGCGCTATGCCGACGACGGCATGACCGTCGTCGAGCAGGTGGACTTCACCTGGGACGGCGGCGTACTCACCGAACAGACCACCTCGTCGGGCAGCACCACGACCTGGAACTGGGAACTCGGCGGTTTCCGGCCGGTCACCCAGGTCGAGCGGAGCCTGGCCCACGACGCCACGCAGGAGTGGGTGGATCGCGAGTTCTACTCGATCGTCACCGACCTCATCGGCACTCCCACCGAACTCGTCGACGCCGCCGGGGAGCTGGCCTGGCACGCCGAACGAACGATCTGGGGAGCCGCGCTGTCCCAGCTCGCCCAGCGGACGGACACACCGCTGCGGTTTCCCGGCCAGTACTACGACGCCGAAACGGGGCTGCACTACAACTACCAGCGCTACTACGACCCGGAAAGCGGCCGCTACCACAGCGCCGACCCGCTGGGCCTCGCACCGGACGCGAACCCCTACGTCTACGTCCATGACCCGACAGCGTGGACCGACCCGCTCGGTTTGGCGAGAAGAAACCCGAAGGTGAAGAAATGCCCGCCCGCCGAAGACCTGAACTGGAATCCGAACAGCGGCAAGACCTTCGGGCACGCACTGAACAACGAGAACGGCCACGGCGCACGACGGCCGACCCAGGACCTGGTCGAACGCGCGAACAGCCAAGGAAAAGGCGGCCCGCAAGGACGCTGGACCGACAACGACCAAGCCGCGCAGTTCCTGCGCGAAGTCTATGATCCGAATCTGGACATGGTCCGGACCGTGCCTCTCCCCGAAGGACTGGGCTCGGTGATCATGCCCGACGGATCGATCCTGCAAGCCACCCACGCCCTGCTGAAACCCAGCAGGATCGGCGGCGCCTACCACACCGCCTACCCCATCATCCCGGGAGCCGATTAGTGCCTTTCACGCTCGCCCTTCAGCAGCCGACCGCGCCGCCGCGGATCACCGACATCGAGCCGCTGAAGGAAGATTTCGAATCCCTGATCATCGGCACCTGTGGCGCGCTCGCGCGTACGGACTGCCGGTTTTCGGTGTCGGGGTTCGGCGACAACTCGTGGCCGGTCGACATCGACTACGACCTCGCCGCAGTGCTCCAGCAAACCCCCGACCTCATCGAGGATCTGCGCGCCGGAGACGAAGCGGGGCTGGACTTCTACAGTCCGCACCTGGAGCGGAATCTCGAATTCGCGATGCTGGGCGACTTGGTCGAGATCACCTGCACGTCCGACACCGGGTGGAAACCTGACCCCGGCACCGAATACGTCCCGTGGCCAGAGCTGGAGCGGATGCTCACCACCCTCGCCCAGAATTTCGCAAACTACCTCTACCGCATCGATCCGGCGCTCGACGAACTGTGGCCCCTACCCGACTGGCGGCGCGGCACCGTGCCCGGACTGGGCAGGTAACCCGGCCGCCACTCTGTCAAAGAGGCCTCTGCCGCCTCGGACTCTGCGCCTTCGAAGGCCTTCCACGAGATTCAAAGTAATATAGAAACACTGTCTCCGTTGCTAGAGTCGCTGGTCAAATAGTGTCGTCCCCGCGCGAGCGGGGCTGGTCCCCCGCCGGGCAAGAACCCGAAGCACACAACCAAGTCGTCCCCGCGCGAGCGGGGCTGGTCCCGCCAACAGTGACACGTTCACTGGTGCTGGTTGGTCGTCCCCGCGCGAGCGGGGCTGGTCCCCCCGAGGCGTGGACGGCGACCGGGCACCAGTGGTCGTCCCCGCGCGAGCGGGGCTGGTCCCCTGTGGGCGGAGGCGATCCCACGCCGCGCCAGCGTCGTCCCCGCGCGAGCGGGGCTGGTCCCGCACCTCGGGCAATACCGCGCTGGGTCTGGGCGTCGTCCCCGCGCGAGCGGGGCTGGTCCCCCTCGGGGACGGTGCGGCCGTTCACCTACAGCGTCGTCCCCGCGCGAGCGGGGCTGGTCCCGGGGTCCCGTCCACCTCGTAGCCGACCAGGGCGTCGTCCCCGCGCGAGCGGGGCTGGTCCCCGCCGCGGCGCCGAGAGCGCCTTGAACTGGTAGGTCGTCCCCGCGCGAGCGGGGCTGGTCCCCCACCCACGTAAGCCACGAGCTCACGGTCTGCCGTCGTCCCCGCGCGAGCGGGGCTGGTCCCCACCCGACAGGCCACGAGCCCCGTCCGGTCTTCCGCACAAGCGAGCCAGATCCCTGTCAGCTCGCCCTTCCGGCCGGTTCGGGAGCTGAGGACGGGTTGCAAGCACAGCAATAAGAAGTTTGGGATGACCGCTGCACATGGAGCCACCTCACCGATTCAGGCCACAGCCCGTTACTGAATCATGCAACACATCCGGCTCGATCGTAACGCCAGGTCAGTAGCTCTTCTGGGACGCAGTTGCTCCATAAGCGTGATCCTCGCCGACAATTGAAACAGTCCACGCCTTGCCGCTGACATGGTATCTATGGGAGGAGCAGGGTGCTGATCAATGGGCTGAGCGACTCGTTCGTATGGGCTAAAACTACCCACGACGAGTTGGGAAATGTCGACGGGTGGTTGCCGTTACGGCAACATCTGGACGACACAATGTCCGTTGCTCACTCCCTGGCGGAGCATTGGATTTCGCCGCAGGCCATCAACCGCATGGCAAACGAATTGCCAGGCGAGCAGGACACCGTACGCTTGGCTTCATGGCTGGCAGGGGTTCACGACATTGGGAAAGCGAGTCCGGCGTTCGCCTGCCAGGTTGATATCCTGGCAGATCGGATGCGTGACAACGGGTTCCGCATGCATCCACGCCTCAGTGAAGATAAGGATCGGCGAGCGGTCAATCACTCGCTCGTTGGACATTGGACTGTCCGTGAGTGGTTGACCGACGAACTGAGTTTTGACTTCAAGCGCAATGCCCAGCAGTGGGGTTCGGTCGTCGGGAGCCATCACGGCATGACTCCCGACGAAGCACAGCTCGCCATTGTTGACGCTTCGCCAACTTTCACTGGCCACGGTATATGGCACACGACGAGGCAAAGCCTCCTGCTGCAAGCTGCCAGGCGCATCGGCGGCGCGCATGTGCTGGAACGCTATCGAGATCGCGAGCTGAGTCTTCCGACGCAGGTACTTCTCGTGGCGATTGTCATCGTGTCGGACTGGATAGCCTCGAATTCGGACTTGTTTCCGCTTCTGCCACTTTCGGCAGTGGACGTGAAACCCGACGACGCGGCCACGGCTGAGCGTGCGCGGGATGCGTTGGCGGCTTTGAATCTGCCGCAGCGGTGGGTCGCTGAGCCTTTCGATGGTGACATCGATCGCCTCTTTCGTGAGCGTTTCGGCGGCAGAGGGCGGTCGGCTCGGCCGGTGCAGGCAGCGGCGGTCCGGGCGGCCGTGAGGCAGGCCGTCCCGGGGTTGTTGATCGTTGAGGCGCCGATGGGGTCGGGCAAGACGGAAGCCGCGTTGATGGCCGCCGAGGTCATGGCGGCGCGGTCCGGGGCCGATGGTGTGTTTGTGGCGTTGCCGACGCAGGCAACGACAGATGCGATGTACAGCCGGGTGCGCGAATGGCTGGGCCAACTGCCGTCGGTTGAGCGCCGCGCCTTGAGTTTGGCCCACGGTAAGGCGCATTTGAATGACGAGCATGCGGGTTTGGTGCGCGATGGCCGGTTTGCGGCAGCGACCAGCGAGGACGCGGTCGTGGCGCACTGGTGGCTGAGTGGGCGGAAGAAGTCGATGCTGGCTCAGTTCGTGGTCGGCACGATTGATCAGCTGTTGTTCGGGGCTTTGAAGAGTCGGCACGTGATGCTGCGGCATCTGGCGTTGGCGGGCAAGGTCGTGGTGATCGATGAGGTGCACGCCTACGACGTGTACATGTCGCAGTATTTGCACCGGATTCTGCACTGGCTGGGCGCATACGGTGTTCCGGTTGTGCTCTTGTCGGCGACGCTGCCCAGTCGGCGGCGCGCTGAACTGCTGCGCGCGTATGAGAGCGGCACCGGAGGTACCGGGACTTCGCCGACGGAAGATCCGGGTTATCCGGTCGTGACGGGGTCGGCGGGTGTCGCGCCGGAGTTGATCGAGCAGGTCGGTGACTCGAGCGATATCGCCGTTGATCGTCTGCCTGACGACCTGGACACGCTGGTCGCTTACTTGCGGACGCACCTGGCCGACGGTGGCTGCGCCGCGGTGGTGCGCAACACGGTCGGCCGAGTGCAGGAGACGGCGGAGAGATTGAGCGCCGAGTTCGGCGAAGACGCCGTGACCATCACGCATTCGCGTTTCCTCGCCTGCGATCGGATGCGAATCGATACCGGCCTGGTGCGACGATTCGGGCCGCCGAGCGCTGCGGCCGAGCGGCCGAAGCTGCACATTGTGGTGGCGTCGCAGGTTCTGGAGCAGTCGCTCGACGTGGACTTCGACTTGATGGTCACCGATCTGGCTCCGATGGACTTGGTGCTGCAGCGCCTGGGCAGGTTGCACCGCCACACCCGGTCACGGCCGGATCGTCTGTCCGAGCCGCGATGCGCGGTAGTCGGCGTGGACGATTGGACAGCGACGCCGGTGCCCGCGGTCGCCGGGTCGCGTCGTGTCTACGGCGAGCACCTTCTGCTTCGAGCCGCCGCGCTGCTGCACGACCAGAGCAGGGTGCGTGTCCCCGACGACATCGCTCCGCTTGTCCAGCGCGCCTACGGTGACGAACCGCTCGGGCCAGCCAGCTGGCAGGCGGCGATGTCGACTGCGGCGGAAGTAGCTCGTGCGAAGGAGCAGGAGCGGGTCGCGTACGCGCAGACGTACCTGCTCGGCGAAGCGGACAGTTCCATCTCACTGGTGTCGTGGTTACGCGCCGGGGTCGGTGACGTGCATGAGGACAGTCCACAAGGGATGGCTCAAGTCCGCGATGGTGCCGAGTCGCTGGAGGTCCTGGTGGTGCAGCGGGACGCGGGCGGCGGGCTGCTGACACCGAACTGGCTCCCGAAGGTCGGCAGGCAGCAGATCCCCCTCCTGGAGCCGGTTCCGGTGTACCTGGCGCGGGTGATCGCCGCGTGCACGTTGCGTTTGCCGCTCGCGCTCAGCCACGGCGGCGTGATCGACGCTGTCATCGCCGAACTGGAGGAGAACCGCTTTGCCGCCTTCGAGGCGAGCCCTTACCTGAAAGGACAGCTGGTGCTTCCGCTTGATGACGAGCGACAGGCCGTGGTGCACGGCTACCGCTTGATCTACGACCTCCGGCGAGGGCTGATCCATGAACGAGTTTGACCTGGTCGACGAACCGTGGCTGCTCGCTCATGACCTCGACGGGCAACTGCACGAGCTGTCACTGATCGATGTATTCCGGCGCGCGGGTGCCCTGCGCGGGCTGGCTGGTGATGTTCCGACACAGGTGTTCGCGCTGACCCGGCTGCTGCTGGCCGTTCTGCACGGGACACTGCGCGAACAGCTGAGTGAAGACCTGTGGGAGAAGTTGTGGCGGGCCAAGATTCTGCCGGTCGATGACATCGAGCGATACCTGGATGAGAGCCGCGGCCGCTTCGATCTGTTTCACCCGGACACACCCTTTCTCCAGGTCAGCGACCTGCACACGGCGAAGGGCGAGGTGTCGGAGCTCAGCAAGCTGATCGCCGATGTTCCGAACGGGCACCCGTTCTTCTCCAACCGGGTCGGCCGCATCCTCGATCTCAGCTACGCCGAGGCCGCGCGCTGGTTGGTGCACTGTCACGCCTTCGATCCCTCGGGCATCAAGTCCGGCGCCGTCGGCGACGAAGCTCGGGTTAAGAGCGGGAAGGGGTACCCGATCGGGACGGGCTGGTCCGGCAGTCTGGGTGGTCTCCTCCCCCATGGCGCCACGCTGCTGGAGACGCTGCTGCTGAACCTGATGCCAACGTCGGCCGGGGACTGCCCTGCTTGGGATCGCCCACCGCTCGGAGCCGAGGACGAGAATCGCGCGCCGACAGGGCATGTAGATCTGTTCGTCTGGCAAAGCCGTCGCATACGGCTGGCACGCGAGGGCGGTCGAGTCGTCGGGGTCTTGATCTGCCAGGGCAGCCGAGTCACCCCGCAAAACAAGCACGGCGTGGAGATCCATACGGCGTGGCGGCGTAGTCAGGCTCAGGAGAAGAAGCTCAAGTCGGCGGTTCCGGTGTACATGCCGTTGACCCACGATCCTGAACGTCTGGTGTGGCGCGGGCTGCAGGCGATGCTGCCTTCCTCGTCGAGTACCGGTGCCGGTGATCCTCCAGCGCGGATTGCTCCGGGAGTGATGGAGTGGATCAGCAAGCTCACGAACAACCGGGTCGTGCCGAAGAACTATCCGTTGCAGCTGCGCGCGATCGGTGTGCGGTACGGCAGCAACGAATCGGTCATCGATGAGATCGTTGACGACGCCGTGTCCCTGCAGGCCGTGCTTCTCGATCAGGGCGCGCACGACCTCAAGCAGGTTGTGCTGGACTGTGTCCGGGCCGCTGAAGATGGCGCGTACGCGCTGGGCAAGCTCGCTGTGGCCCTCGCCGAGGCCAGCGGGTCACGCGATTCGGTCGACGGCTACAAGGCCAGGGCGAGCGAACTCGCCTATGCGGCGCTCGATCCGCTTTTCCGCGCTTGGCTGGCCGGGCTCGGCCCCGACAGCGAGTCAACCGACAGCAAGATCGCCTGGCATACGACCGCTCGATCTGAAATCAGCGCACTCGGCCAGGCTCTTCTCGAGACCGCCTCGCCACAAGCTCTCACCGGCCGGATGGTCCGCAAGCGCTGGATCACCGCCGCGCACGCCGACGTGTGGTTCCGGCGCTCGGTGAATGAGGCTTTCCCGATGGCGCACCAAGAACCTGCGAGGAGCACCGCGTGACCGACATCCTCAGCCCGGAACGCGTCGTGCAGGCTTTCGTCGGCGCCCGGGTGAGCCAACTGCAGCAAGGCAACCGAGCCAACCGTTCCGCCGCGGTCGCCGCGCTCGCCCGGCTGCGCCGCGCGGCGGGCAAAGAACCCGGCGACGCCTTGGACATTTTCGAATACACACTCGGCGACGAACTCATCTACAAGCGAGCCGATGACAAGGCGAGCTGGGCTGAGATCGCCGCGCACCACGCCATCACCCTGTACGCGGTCCATCAGCAGTCCCAGCCGCGCGGAATGCATCAGCGCGGGCGGTCGCTCGGCGAAGCCGTACGGCGCCTGATCCCGGACTCGGAGTACAAACCGACGCACGCCGTCGCGCGCCGGTTCGCGATGCTCAGTACCGCCGAGGATCTTGCCGAGCTGGTCTATCACCTGCGCGGAATCGTCCAGCTGCTGCGCGCCGCCGGTGTGCCGCTGGACTACGGGCTGCTCGCCGAGCATCTGGTGACGTGGCAGCGCCCTGGTGGGCGGGCACGGGTGGGGCTGCGCTGGGGCCGGGATTTCCATGTTCCGCCCAAGACTGACAAATCCGAGAACACCGAGCAGAAAGACGTCCCGTGACTCGCACACTCATCGACTTCCACGTGATTCAGACGGTGCCGCCGAGCAACATCAACCGCGACGACACCGGCAGCCCGAAGACCGCGGTCTACGGTGGAACGCGCAGGGCGCGGGTCTCAAGCCAGGCCTGGAAACGCTCGACTCGGGACATGTTCGGCGAGCTGCTCGACCGCGACCAGCTCGGTGTGCGGACACGGCAGGTCGTCGAACTCGTCTCCGGCGAGATCGCCCGCCAGGAACCCGGCCTCACCGAGCGCGCGGAGGAGCTCGCCACGGCGGTACTCGAAGCCGCGGGGATCAAGCTCAAGCCGGCCCGGAAGAAGGAAGCGCTCAACGAATCGGAGTTCCTGCTCTTCCTGAGCAATCAGCAGATCGCGAACCTCGCCGAACTGGCGATCGAAGCGGCCCGGCAGGACGGCAAACTGGCGATCAACAAGACGGAAGCGAAAGCCCGTGCCGACCGCGATCACTCGGTCGACGTCTCCCTCTTCGGCCGGATGGTCGCGAACATCCCTGACCTGAACGTCGAAGCCGCTGTACAGGTCGCACATGCGCTGAGCGTGCACACCGTCGCCAACGAGTACGACTACTTCACCGCGGTCGACGACCACAAGAAAGCCGACGAGAGCGAGGACTCCGGTGCCGGCATGATCGGCACCGTCGAGTTCAACTCCTCCACGCTCTACCGCTATGCCACCCTCGACGCGAACCAGCTGCTGGGTAACCTCGGCGACGCCGAGGCGACACGACGAGCGATCGAAGCGTTCGCTCGCGCGTTCATTTCCAGCATGCCGACCGGAAAGCAGAACACCTTCGCCAACCGGACCCTGCCCGACGCCGTGCTGATCGTGGTTCGCGAGACCCAGCCCATCAACCTGGTCGGCGCCTTCGAGGACGCTGTCCGCGAAGGCGAAAAAGGGGGGCGTATCACCGCGTCGATTGTCCGGCTCGCCAGCCACGCACGCGAGCTGCACGAGGCCTTCGACGAGACGCCTGTAACCGCATGGGCGTTCGGCGGCGGCGAGCGGGTCGAGCCGCTGGCGGAACTCGGGCAGCGGTCGACGTTCGACACGACCGTGCGAGAGCTGGGTGCACTCGTCGCCGACAGGCTGACGCCATGACAACGTTGCTGCTGCGGCTGGCCGCGCCACTGCAGTCCTGGGGAACGAGCAGCCGCTTCGCCCGCCGGGCAACAGATCGCGCGCCGAGCAAGAGCGGGATCATCGGATTGCTGGCCAACGCACAAGGCATCCGGCGGATCGATCCTCTCGAGGAGCTGCTCGATCTGCGCATCGGTGTGCGGGTCGATCAGCCTGGGCAGTTCGAGCGGGATTTCCAGACTGCACGCTCAAGGGACGGGGCGGAGTCGATGCCCTTGTCCTACCGGTTTTACCTTGCTGACGCGGTCTTCGCCGTGGCTGTCGAAGGCGAGCCACAGCTGCTCGCAGGGCTCAGCGATGCGCTCAAACGTCCGGCGTATCCGCTGTTCCTTGGCCGCCGTTCCTGCCCGCCGGCGGGGAAGCTCAACTACGGGCTTCATGAAGGCAGCGCCCAGCATGTTCTGCGTACGGCACCGTGGATGGCGTCACCAGGTATCCGCGAACGCCATCGGCGCGCTGAAGTCAAGCTGGACATGATCGTGGACTGCCCGCCCAACGAAGCCGGCAGCGAGGTTGTCCGCGACCAGCCGATCAGCTTCGATCCCGGACACCGCAAATACGAGTGGCGCACGATCAAACGCACCCCGGTGAACGTGACAAATCCTGACTACCGCTCGCTCGACGCGGACCCGCACGACCCGATGGACCTGCTCGGGAGCGTGAGCTGATGCACCTGACCCGCTTCGAAATCAATGCAGCGCGCCGGGATGCGCGTTTCCTTCTCGCCTCGCCTCAGCGAATGCACGCCGCGGTACTCGCTTCCTTTCCGCCCGCCCAGCGCGAAGCCACCGAGCACGGCCGTGTGCTCTGGCGGGTCGACGAGCGAGGCAATCACACCGTGCTCTACCTCGTCAGCCCGTTCATACCGGACCTCACCCACCTGGTCGAGCAAGCCGGTTGGCCGACCACGAGCACGTGGCAGACACGCCCGTACGCACCGTTGCTCGACCGGCTGGAGCGGGGCAGCCGCTGGAGCTTCCGGCTCACTGCGAATCCCGTACACAGCAAGCGCAAATCCGACGCCGCGGAGCGCTCGCAGCGATTTGGCCACGTCACTGTGCGCCAGCAAGAGGCGTGGCTGCTCGAACGCTGCGAACGCAACGGCTTCGTCATCCCGGACGGCTTTGGTAAAGAGCCCGACGTCGCCGTACACGGCCGTCGCATCTGGCGTTTCGACCGAGGCAAGAATACCGTCACGCTGGCGACCGCGACCTTCGAAGGCACTCTGGAAATCTCCGACGCCGCGCTTTTCCGGCGCACATTGACCCACGGCATCGGGGCCGCGAAAGGCTACGGGTGCGGCCTGCTCACCTTGGCCGCGGCGACTTGACATGGCTGACATCCCGGGCGCCAAACCCGTTCCGCTGGGGCAGCTGACCCGAGCGCAGGACCGGCTCACCTTCGTCTACCTCGAACACGCGGTGATCCACCGCGCCGCGAACGCCATCACCGCGAAGGACGCCCGCGGCACGGTCCACATCCCGGCGGCGACGCTCGGCGCACTGCTGCTCGGCCCGGGAACGACCGTCAGCCAGCAGGCCATGGTCCTGCTCGCCGAAAGCGGCTCGACAGCTGTATGGGTAGGCGAACACGGTGTCCGCTACTACGCCCACGGGCGCACATTGACGAATTCATCGCGGTTGATCGAACAGCAAGCAAGGCTTGTGTCCAATCAGAACTCGCGGCTTCGCGTGGCGCGAGCCATGTACGCCATGCGGTTTCAGGGCGAAGACACGACCGCGCTCACGATGCAGCAACTTCGCGGACGTGAAGGCGCCCGCGTACGCCGTCTCTACCGCCAGCACGCCGACCGCACCGGCGTCTCATGGACACGGCGCGACTATGACACAACCGACTTCGACGAAGGCTCGCCGATCAACCAAGCCCTCTCCGCGGCCAACACCAGCCTGTACGGAGTAGTGCACGCGGTCATTGTCGCTCTCGGCTGCGCACCGGGACTCGGGTTCGTCCACACGGGACACATCAGGTCGTTCGTGTACGACATCGCGGACCTCTACAAAGCCGACATCACCATCCCGGTCGCCTTCGACATCGCCTCACGGGAAGTCGCCGACATCGGAGCCGAGACCCGACGTGCAATCCGCGACGTCATGAAGGACGGCGCGTTCCTGGAAACATGCGTCCGCGACATCAAGACGCTGCTCAACGACGACGACCTCATCGAATACGGTCCTGAGGCGTTCGAGGATCCTGATGTGGTCATGCTTTGGGACTACAACGGCCGCAACGTCGCCGCAGGCACCGGCTACGAGGAACCTGGCGCTGAGGAATGACAGTCATCGTCGTCACCGCCTGCCCCGTCGGCCTTCGTGGACACCTGACCCGATGGCTGCTCGAAATCTCGCCTGGTGTCTTCGTTGGCAGTGTCACTGCCCGAGTACGGGAGCTGATGTGGCAGCGCGTCATCGACATGGCCAAGACCGGGCGAGCGATCATGGTCTACAACGCGGACAACGAGCAAGGTCTCGAGTTCGAAGTTCACCGCCATGATTGGATTCCGGTCGACTTCGAAGGCATCCAGCTGATGCTGCGTCCGGCCGAGAACAACGCCAACGACGACGGCCACAAGAAGGGCTGGAGCAACGCTGGCAGACGGCGCCGCTACGGCCAACACTGACAAGCCCGAGTAGAAGTGAATGCAAAACACTGTTCTGATTGGTGAAACCACAGGTCAGGAAGGGTCGTCCCCGCGCGAGCGGGGCTGGTCCCTGTGGACGCGGCAGGGTCGTTCCGCCGTTGACGTCGTCCCCGCGCGAGCGGGGCTGGTCCCCAAGCTCGGGCCGGACACCACCAACGCCGTCGGTCGTCCCCGCGCGAGCGGGGCTGGTCCCGTCGCCGAATCCGCGACATCCTTCTGCTGGTAGTCGTCCCCGCGCGAGCGGGGCTGGTCCCGCGCCACCACCGACCACGACTTGATCCGCTACGTCGTCCCCGCGCGAGCGGGGCTGGTCCGCGGCGTCTTCGGTCGGGCTGTTGTTCCTCGTCAGGCCCGCGGTCGTCCCCGCGCGAGCGGGGCTGGTCCCGCGATGTCGCGGTCGTCGTACCAGAGCCGCGCGTCGTCCCCGCGCGAGCGGGGCTGGTCCCCTTGGCACCCTTCTGGGGCCTAGGGCCCAGGGGTCGTCCCCGCGCGAGCGGGGCTGGTCCGCCGGCCTCGGCCAGGTCCTCGCGGACCAGCGGGTCGTCCCCGCGCGAGCGGGGCTGGTCCCATGAACTCGGTTGTCGTGCCAGACGGAGCGACGTCGTCCCCGCGCGAGCGGGGCTGGTCCGTTGAACTGCACCGACTCGCCGGCGTCCGACTCGACGTCGTCCCCGCGCGAGCGGGGCTGGTCCCGTGTTGGTGCCGTTCCACGTGATGCCATTGGCGTCGTCCCCGCGCGAGCGGGGCTGGTCCCCGCGTGCCCGCAGCTGCCGAACAACCTTCTCCGTCGTCCCCGCGCGAGCGGGGCTGGTCCCCACACGAGGGGTAGCTATGTACAAGCTAGAGGGTCGTCCCCGCGCGAGCGGGGCTGGTCCCGTGAGCGGACCCGCCAGGTTCACCGGCGGGGCGTCGTCCCCGCGCGAGCGGGGCTGGTCCCGTGGCGGTGAACGAGGAGACGGTGAAGGCTCTGTCGTCCCCGCGCGAGCGGGGCTGGTCCCCGGCGGATTGATTCTCCGACGACGTCTTCGAAGTCGTCCCCGCGCGAGCGGGGCTGGTCCGCCTTCCGATCTTGCGACGTTCCATGGGCGATGGTCGTCCCCGCGCGAGCGGGGCTGGTCCCGACCACACGAGCGCCGAAGACGTCGCCCTGCTGTCGTCCCCGCGCGAGCGGGGCTGGTCCGCACGATTGCGACTATGACCTGATGGGCCGGAAGTCGTCCCCGCGCGAGCGGGGCTGGTCCCGGCTCCGCCTCACCTGCCACCCGGGTCTGGGCGTCGTCCCCGCGCGAGCGGGGCTGGTCCCGTAACACCGTGCCCAGCTCGGCGGCAGGCAGTGTCGTCCCCGCGCGAGCGGGGCTGGTCCCTCCCCGTCGACGAGCCCGGACCGGAGGCAGCAGCCGTCCCCGCGCGAGCGGGGCTGGTCCCGAAGCGCAGGGGCTGGTGCGAAATCTCGCCATGTCGTCCCCGCGCGAGCGGGGCTGGTCCCTCACTCCACCACGAACGCCCCCTCAGGTAGGTGTCGTCCCCGCGCGAGCGAGGCTGGTCCCATGCGGGAGGCCGTATCTCGCGCCGAGCAGGCGTCGTCCCCGCGCGAGCGGGGCTGGTCCCTCCTTACGCGCATACGCACACACATGCACGCAGTCGTCCCCGCGAGCGGGGCCGATGATCGTGCCCGACCCGATCACCGCTGGCCGCTCACCGAGAATACTGACCACGGCCGCCGACACCAGGATGCGACTCTGTGCAAAGCCCACGACACGACCCTTAGGACCGGCGCGGGCTGGCGGCTGGTCGCGCTGGTCCGCCAGCGAGCACGACGCCTGTCCGCAGATCAAAGCCGACGAGTCGATTCGATCAGCTCAGTGGATTCCTCCGCTTGGGGTACGACCTGCGCCTGAACGTGAGACTCCAGAAGACGGCGGATGAGCTCACTGGTCTCCGGTTCCAGGTCGACGTCGAGGGTCTCGGACAACTCGGCGAGCTTGTCGGCCATTTCTCTGACTACGTTGTGGTTTCCTGCACGGTGCTCGACTCGCAGGAAGTCGCGGTAGAGGATTTCGCTGACGGGCTCGGCACGTAATCCTTGACCGAGAGCGTGACGGGCCGCGCGCAGGTTGCCGGCTTGTTGCTGGATGTCGGCAACAGTGTGGGCGACATCGACGATGGCATCGGTCATGTCGCGCTGGAGCCAGGAGCTCCACGTATAGCGACCGTGCGGGACATTGCTGAGGGGCACGCCGTCGACGAGGTCCAGCGCACGCTCGAGGTTGGCGAGCCTACGGGCGGGGTCACCATTGAGGCCGCGATGTGCAAGTTGTTGGAAATGGAGCCAATCGCACTGAATCGCCTCGGACAGACGGTAGCCGCCGTGTTTGGAGTCGTTGTTGGGGACGTAGAGCTCACCGTCGAGGTCGCGACCGAGCCAGGTGCGCAGACGCGAAATGTAACCCTGTCGTGTGGCCTGGGACCACGGCTGGGCACCGGTGCCCAGCTGACGAGAAATTTCGTCAGCTGTCGCACCTGGGTGCAGCGCGAGGAACACGGCGAGTTCGGTGAGGCGGTTGACCTTCCGTGCTTCGACCGTTGTCACGTCGACGTTCTTGAGCCCGACCGATCCGAGGACTTGGATCAAGGGAACCACGGGATCAGGCCAATCTGCCGTGTCGCACTCTGGTGCCGTTGTCTCGGCGACGAGCAGTTCGTCGGTATTGAGTGGTTCCGGAATGTCCTCGGGCTCGGTAGGGACATTGCGGTATTCCTCGGCCGGGGCCTGGACCGCGTTGTCCGCAGCCGCGAGCGCCGCGACGAGCTCATTCACATGTGCCGGGGTGAGGCGTTGGAGCTCGACGTCGAGGCCGAGCGCTTCGACCGGGGTGGGGTTGGTCGAGAGATCAAGTTCCCAGGCTCCGGTGAGCGGGTGTGCGTCGTCAGCGGCGGTGATGATCGCGGCCAGACTCTTGACGGGACCACCCGTGGCGATCAGCGCGAAGAGCCGGTCCTGTTGGGAACGAGAAAAGGGACAGGCGGACAGGATGATGTCCGGGGTCCAGGTGTCTTCAGCTCGATTGGTGCCACGAGCTTGCGTGACGGAATCGACGCCCGCATCGCGCAGGCCTTGGGCGACGTCATGAGCGCGACGTTCGAATGCATCCAGCGCATCGTCGACGGTGGCGGCATAACGCAGGCGGTCGGGATTGTGTGCGGCCGTTGTCTGGCCGACCCCGACAAGGGTCACCACGATGTGGTCGGCCCATGGTGAAGCCGACAGTTCCCACGCCATGGCAAGCAGGACCGCGTCGACGTCGGCACCGTCGCCGCGGAGCACGATCGCGCCAGCGTGTTCGAGGTTGACCAGGACGAGGTCGCGGTCGCGGGTGTGTCCGAGGGTGATTAACGCCGGGTACGGAGCGGGGGTGGCGCGGACCTGCTCTGGTTTCAGCAAGGCTGCTGCGGGGTCAAGTGTCCACGCGTCCCGCGAACGCCGCTGCGCCTTGAAGGGCGCTGGTGGCCTGGCTGGATGCTGTGGATGCAGGGTGAGCCCGGCAGGACCGGCGATGGCCGACCGGATCACCGGGAGTTCGTGGCTGTCCTCGTGGGCGTGGTGAGCGAGGGTACGCAGGGAGGTGTTCAGCAGCTGTGCGATCTCGGGTTGTTCAGCGATTCGGAGAGCGGTCTCGGCGTCGCCGAGTGTCTCGGGGTGCGGGATGCGGTGGCCGGGTCGACGGCGGCGTTGGGCGAGCATGCGGCGGGTACCGAGGGTTGCGAGGATTCCCGCGGCCAGCAGCCCGCCCACCATGATCACAGAGGTGGATACGCCGTCGTCTGCCGCAGCAGGCTCCACTCCGGAGGTCGAAGGCGTCGCGACCGGAGGCGCAGGTGTGCTACTCGGCGGGAAGGCCGGAGAGGCCGGATCGGTCGGCGGCCTTTCGTCAACTGGTTGCGCTGGGGGTGCACAGTTCGGCGCGACCGGTTTGGGCCCGTCGACGGACCGCGCGATCGAACTTGATTGTGGTGCCGATCCTCCACCCGCGGGCCGAGCGGCAGTAGGTAGCCGCACCACGGCGCCGGGGTAGATGCGGTCGGGGTCGGTCAGCGGATGTCCGCCAGGCTGGGGTCGGTCTTTGTTGAGAGTGAAGATCTCTTGGTAGCGGCGCGAGTCACCGAGGTGGTCGCGGGCGATCTTGGACAGAGTGTCGCCGATGCGCACGGTCACTTCGCCACACGGCGACCGGTCGCCATCGGCGGGCAGAACAAGGATCCAGCCGGGCTTGAGCAGACCCAGATCGCGCAAGAGTCCACCATCGGCCTGACGACGGCTCTTGTTGAGTTCGAAGATTTCGCGAAACCGGTTTTCATCGCCGAGTCGGTCCGCAGCGATGCGCATCAACGAGTCGCCGGGCACGACTGTGTGGGTCGGCTGTGACTCCGAGGGCGGTGCTGGGGCCGGTATGTCGCTGGCCACGAACGGCGTACTGACTACAGACTCAGCGGATTCCTGGCCAGAGTCGGCCGCCGCCGTCGCGGTTCCGGCGAGCAGTCCGAGGAGCACGGCCGCGACGAGTCTCTGTGCCCACCCGAAACCAGGCAGCCGCGGAGCACGGACACCACGCGCACGGGCGATGATCTCGACAGCGAAGGCGATTACCAGTTGCAGCCAGGCAAGCAGTCCGGCGAGTACTAGGACAGCAAGGAAGACGTGGCCGGTGTCGCGGTCGGTGAGCCGGCCGGCTAGCTCAGCTGCATTGGGGATGTGGTCGGGCAGGAAGGTCGAACGGGTTGTCCACAACACGGCCGGCGGAGCTGCAAGCACGAGGGCCAGGACTGCCGCGGTCGCAAAGATTCGGATGATCCGCATGAGCTGTCCTCCTTATCCGGCCGAGATCAGGTCGGCGGTGCCATAGCCGTGGACGGTGTGTTCGGCTATGCCGATCATGCTCAAAAAGACCGTCCGCTCGGTGATCGTCGTGTCGACCACGATGCGGTTGCCCTGTACCGAAACCACACCGGTCGCACCGGCGCCGGCGAGGTAGTTGCGAGCTTCGGTGGCAGCCATCTCCGGATTGACGGTGGCATCCCGACCTGCTGCGAGCGCTTGAGCGCGCAGCGCTTGCCCACCGGCACGAGCAGCTTCCTCAGCTATAGCAGTGGCGCGGGAGTGAGCTTGGGCTTTTCGGCTGCCGTCGACAGCCCCGCCGATCGCGATCGCGAGGGCTACGCTCAAGCCGATCAGCCAGACCGACGCCGAGCCTCGATCATCACGCAGAAGCTGCAGTCTCATCGGCGAACTCCATACCGATCGATCGGCGATCGGAACTCGGACTTGCCGTCCTGGCACCGCCGATTCCCGGTATCAGTAAGTCACTGAGCTGGATTTCGCAGGTGACCACCGCGGTGACATACCCGGTCTCGCCGAGGGGTTGGGCGAAGTCACGGGTGTCGATGGCGACATCGAGTGCCGCGCAGGCGAGGTGTTGGGTGGCAAGAACGTCGCGAGCCCGTTGCCGGGCGGTAGCGGCGGCAGCCTCGCCATCGCGGGCGATAGAGGCAGCACGGGCTGCGGAGCGAGCAGCCTCATCGACGGCCGCTTCCGCGGTCTCGATTCGCATCGCGGCCAGTACAAGTCCAAAAAGGAGGATGAGTGCCGACGCACCAATGGCTACCTCCACGGTCAGGTCACCACGTTCGCCGTGTTGCAGCGCACGGCGTCTCATGATGCGAGCTGTTCGATCGGCGCTGACGCGGTCTGGCTGACTGGGAATCGCAGAAACGGCACGAAGGAGGCGGCGTCCGCGCTGACGGTCACGGTGACGTTCTGGCCATCACTGGATGCGGAGGCCGCGACGTTGGTGAGCCAGCCGACCGTCACGCGGCTGGTGTAGTCGCGGGCTCGGGTTTCAGCGGTCACAGTGTCGACCGGTGGAAGCCTCGCTGCGTTGACACCGTCGCGAGCCGCCTCCAGCGCGACGTTGCTGCCGAGGAACACCGCGACGGCCTGGAATACGGCCCAGGTGAACAACAGCAGCGCGCTGAAGACGTAGACCGCGGCGAGGTTCTCGTCGCCGCGTTCGCCATGCAGCACGGCGAGGCGGTTCATTGGCCGCCGATCAGCGGTAGTTTGCCGTTGACGAACGCGGTGACCGCTGCGGCAATCAGCGTGGCGACGGTGACGCCGAGGACGGCGTAGAACACCTTGGTGATGTTCTCGTCGCCGCGTTCGCTCTCACGGGCGAACTGCGCGCGGCGCTCGTGTAGGACCTGGCCGAGGGCCAGCGTGGCGAGGTAGAGCTTCGTGATGAGCATGATCTTCTCCTTTATCCGCCGAGCAGGGTGTAGATACCGGGGAAAGCCAAGAAACCGATGAAGGCCAGGCCCATGACGGCGACCGGCATGTCCATGCGGTCGGATCGGATCGACGACCCGACCTTCTGCGCGGCGAGTTGCTACTGGGCGAGGGAAGATGCCTTGGCGCGCAACGTGTCCACGATGCTTGCTCCGCCCTGTCCGGCGTTGGTGATGATGTGGCCGAGGTCTTTGAGCTCGCGTACGCCCATGGATTCCGAGAGCCGTTGCAGGCCGTCCCACGGCATCTCGCCGCGCAAGGCGGCTTCGTCGATGGCGATCTGGATGCGCCGGAATCCCCAGCCCGATCCGAGCAGGGCGGGGTAACGCATCGCCTCGGCGGGCCCGCGGTCGCCGAGGCGTCCCAGTGCGACGAGCTGGCAGTAGGAGGCGAGGGCGCCTTTGAACGCCGCGCGCGCGTCACCTTTCCTTTGAGCAGCACTGGCGGCAGCGTCCAGCCGGCGAAGGCGGCGCCGAGGGACGCCATGCCGGTGAGGAATGGGGGCGGTGCGACGTCGGCGAGCGCCAGGATCCATGCCAGGAGCGGAATCCACAGGGCGCCGCCGAGGGCGAAGCCGATGCGTTGCAGTACGAAGGATTCTCGAGGCAGCCCGACGAGATCGAGGTCGGTGTCAGGCACGGTGAGCCGAAGTCGGCCCGCCAGCTGCATGACCCGGTTCGTCGAGCCGCCCGCGGTGACGGCGAGCAGATCGCGGTCGCGCAAGACGTCGCTCAGGCGAGGCCGGAACGGGACGAAGGCGGCCACCACCAGCGTGAGCCCGGCGGCGGTGCCGATGGCCAGCAGGATCAACAGCGCGAGGGGGTTCACGGTTTCCTCCCTGGGCTTGAAACGAGGAAGCGCGGCGCACGGGGCTCGATCCCGAGCCGGCGCAGCCAGACTGCGGAGCCGCCGACCATGGCGAGAATGACGGCGAGGACGAACTGGCCGATGGCGGTGTTGTACGCCGAGATGTAGGTGGTGCTGCCGAACACGGCGAAGCCGGTGAACATGGCCGCCCACATGCCGAGCAGGATTCGTGCGGTCGAGCGGCGGCGGGCGCGTTCGGCTTCGGTGGCGCGGCGCGCGGTGACTTCCTCGGCGACCTGCGTCGCGAGGGTCTTGAGGAGGTCGGCGACGCCGGATCCTTGCTGGTAGGCCACGCAGAGTCCGGCGGCCGCGGCGTCGCCGATCTGGTCGTCGAACGCGAGGAGCACGGCGGCACTTCATGTGCGGAGCCTGCGATGGCGCTGACCAGGCCGATGTTGCCTGGCCCCATGACGTCGGCGAGGTGGCGAAGCCCGCTCTCAAGGGCTTCGAGCCGTTCCGATCATGCCTGCTGTGAACAAAACCACGAGAGTCAGACGACGAGCACGGCGACGCCGGCGACCGGCCAGCCTGTCAGTGCCGACGATCACCGCGAGCGGCCAGCGCAGGTGAACGTCTCGTCGGGATCGGGGGGCCACCACACCGAGACCGGCCTCCGCCAGGACGCGGGCTTGCCTCGGCCGTAGAAGCCTGCGACGACGAGTGCGAGGCCACCCCGAAACCGGCGCCCAGCACGGCGAGAACGAGTTCAGGCATCACGGACCCTGGGCTGGTCGGGCACCCAGCCGCCGTCGCCTCCCCTGGTCAGCCAGTTCCGGCCGAATCCGGCGCGTTCGTAGTCGGCGATGTCGGTCGGCAGGTTGCCGATGGGTCGCTATCTCAACAACGCGACCGGCCCGTTCCGGCGGCGGGAGGCAGTTCTCCTCCGTGTCGCGGTGGATCTCGGGGGGGGGCGTATTGAACTCAGGAGCGGAGGTGGTGGGAACGTAAGTATCGGTGGAGCACGAAGACCGCGATCCCGATCGCGAGTGGTGTCACCCACCACACCGCGGGTTACGTCAGGACGGAGCCCATATGGAGCGCCTACGGCACTGTCCCAGGACATTAACCCGCAGGTCATGCCAGCAGGGAAGGGGTCGGTTTTACGAGCAAGGCTGTCCCACCAGCCTAGACCAGCGTAAGCCTGGGAAGTGGCGAGGAAGTCGAGCGACAGGTCTAGAGCAGCCAGATTCAGCCCCACGTACATCTCGGCTCGAAGGTCTACACACGCGACATGCACACTAGGGTCACCGTTTGATGCAAGCAGCGGGCTCGCGAAGAACGCAGGTCGCGGTCGCGGTCGCGGTCGCGGTCGCGGTCGCGGAGATAGCTTAGCCAGCCTGGCGACCCGCAAACGGCAGTGCTGGCATGTCTCATGCCAAGCCCAATAGCCCAGCCCGGCGTGATGCATCCTCCTCAGTGACGCACGCTCAAGCTATTACGACGTAGCCTGCTTACACTGTGAGAGCGATGCTCGCACAGCCTGCTTTGCCAGTACTGATAGGAGTAGCCATGCTGGACGGACGGAAGCCCTCGTTTGACCTAACAGAGCTATCGGGCTGTCCGGAACGTGAAGCGAAAGAGCGCTGCGAGGCCGACGGCTTCACCGTTCAATTGCTTGACCTCGGCCATTCGCCGACCGCAAGTCTCGACTACAGGCCTGGCCGAATTCGGCTGCTCACCAGGCAAGGAAAAGTAGTAGAGGCACGTCAGGGTTAGCAACATAACCGGATACACAAAACCAACGTGGCTCCTTGTCGATTATTCGACAAGGAGCCACGCTTGCGTCAGCGAGTCATCGGTGTTACGTCAAGGGCATCCGCAACGGCTTCAATATTGTTGTGGAAAACAGTGTGGAAGCAGAGCCTCGGCATTTCCATCGCGCCGGGACTGCAAGGAGCCTGACTATCGATATATCCGGCAACGATCATTCCGGTAGCAATGACAGCGTCACCGCGAACGGTGAAGCTCGCGCCGCCACTATCTCCTTCTCCGGCACTACCGTGATAGTCGATGGATGAGTTTTCTGTCACGTATCCCGGCCCTGTGCCACCATCGGACCCATTGATGAATGAGTCAGTAGCGGCAACACGAGTTGGGCAGACTTCTCCGCTGTACGCACCGCTGTCACACACATACTCACCAATAAAAGGGTCGCTCCAGTCGTTAACCGGATATCCAAATCCACTCTTCCAGTCTCCACCGTAGACGAGAGGCCCATAGGTCAACCCCTGCCCAAGAAGGAGCATTGAATCTGTCTGCGTGTCCCGCCGTGATTCGAAACCATAAATATCCTCGCCAAGCACCGTCGTCCAGGTGCTTGCCACGATTCACATTGCCGAAAGCCCCCCAGCGCCAGCCTTAGTGCTACCAGCCGCGAACAACCTCCGCGAAGTAGACGTCCTTTAGCTTGGCTCACCACCAGACTGATCGCATCGGCCAACCGGGTGATGATCAGAGTTCAAGTCACACTTACATTCCACCCGGCCGCGCCCACCCGCAGCCGAGACGAGGCAACATGCACAAGGCAACCAGCAAGCGACCGGAGACTGACTACATAGCACAGTCTCCATCGCAACACGCCTTGCAACCGCCTACCCTCGTAACCGCATCGCCTCACGTCGCCATCGCTACGGTTGCGCAATCCGCAACACAACACTGCGTCGGGCTACCGGCGATATCCACCGAGTGCGCGCGGTCAGTTCGGCGGACAGACTATGAAGTTCTCCAAACCGCCCTCAGGTCAGGCAATAGCAATGTGTTTCAAATCCAGAACGGGCGTCCTTTGTGTAGGTGTTGTACCTCCCCCTCGCCCCTTCAATACGTTTGGTTGGCGGGGTCAGTCGCCTTCGAAGTCGATGCATCAGTGTTGCCGACGTTCCTCACCTGTGAGCTTGCCCTCGCTGCCCGAACTCGCGGGCCTGGGCTAACGCAGTGACTGGCTTCAATTCAAGAGACGGACGCCGCCCGCGTAGTCAGCGAGGTTAAGGTGGTCGATGCGGACGACGGTGCCGAAGTAGGGTGCGTTGATCATCTGTCTGTTGCCGAGGTAGATCCCGACGTGGTGGATGTTGCCGGGCTGTAGAACACGAGATCCGCTGGACGCAGTGCGGCGAGGCCTTGTTCGCGGGGTATTCGGGTTCCGGTGGTGAACTGGATTCTGCTGCTGTGGGCGAGCGTGATTCCGACGCGTGCGTAGGCGTAGAGGGTGAGGCCGGAGCAGTCGAAGCCGCCTCCGCTGGGTCCGTTGGCGGTGCCGCCGCCCCAGATGTAGGGCACGCCGCGCTGGGCCATCGCCGCGTCGATCACGGTCTTGGCCGCGCCGACGGCGTCGACGGCGGTGCCGGGTTGCAGTTGGATGGCGTCGTAGCCGCGGATGTTGGCGATGACCTGCTCAACGTAGGCCGCGCTGTGGTTGTAGTCATACACCGCGGCCCGCAACTGACCCTCGTCGGCAAGGTTTCGGGCGCCGGTTCCGCACAAGAGTGCGGCGGCGCCGAGTGCGGCGTCGAAGGCGTTGTGCGGGTTGCGTTGCCCGTCTCCGTTGCCGTCTTGGGCGACGGTGGCCCAGGTGGTGGTCAGGAACTGAAATGGACCGACCGCGCCGGCGAAACTTCCGTCCGGATTGCGGATCGGGGTGCGGTTACCCCCGACGCCGGATCCGTCGAGTAGCGGGCCCTGGATCGGCGGCGTGATGTCCCCGTTCGGCGCGATCGTGCGGCCGGCCGCGTGCCGGGATTCGACCTGCGCGATGCTGGCCAGGATGGACCGCCCGCACGTACATCTCGGCCCAGCCACGCGGATCTCGCTGCACCTGCTCTACCGCGGTCGGCGCCGTCTGCTGTACCGGCCGCAGCAGAACCAGCGCCAGCACGGTCACAAGCGGACCAGCTACCACCACACACCACGCGGCGAGTCGCCCGCCGCGGCGCACGACCGACCGGCGCAACGACTCGACATCGGCGTCCGGAAGCAACCGAGACCCGGTCTCGCTACCCGATCGCCGTCTCATCGTGTCTCGTCCTCACGGCTCGAATCGAGACCAAGCACGAGACACAGCCGGGACCGCAGTCTCGCGTCAGTGCGACCGGCCATGGCGTCCAACGCGTCGCACGCGGGGAAGCCGACCTCCTCGAGGAACTCCCGCAACTCGACATAGAGCTGACGATCGATCAGCGAGACCGCCAGCCGTGCGGCCAGGTCCCGCGCATGAATACGGGCGCGGGCGATCGCCGTTTCATCGGGATCGAGTGCGATACGGGAACCGGTCACAGGTGCTCCAACCCTCCGGGTGCGGACTGCTTATGCCCAGACACGCACTCCGCACCCGTCGTCTGATTCACCCCAACCACGACCTCCTGCCACCACAGAAGTCGTGGGCGGCAGCAGCCAGTTGCTCGACCGCGCGCTGACGTTGGCGGGTCGTTGTCGGCTGGCTCATTCCCAGCTTCTTGCCGACTTTCCGATCTGCGACCACGCCGCCCGAGCCAATCTGCTCTCCGAAGTAGCGCTCGGCCAGAATCGCCGCGGCCTTCTCATCCAGGCATTTCTGCTCAAGCGCCCATGACAGCAGCTCCAGCAGTTCCTCGGACGCGCCGAGTTCTCCAGGTTGATCGCGGACCTGACTGGCGAGCGCGGCATCGTCCAAACTGACCACGTCCGCTGCGGCCTGGCAGTAGTCGACGCCAAAGGACCGCAGAACGGCCCGCTGTGTGTCCCTGACCAAGTTGGCCGCGACACAATTGCGCCGCCGCAACGGGTAACAGCGCACCTTCTCCCAGAGATGGCCGATCACCACGGCCTGGATGTCTCGGTTGCTCTCGCTCGTCGAGACCCCGGCTCCCGTCACACCACGGCGAGTCCCGCACGTGAACGCGGCGGCGCGGGTGGCTCGGATGACGCGGCCCACGATGCCGGGTACCGCCGGCACCATCGCGTTCATCACCACATCGGTCGCGAGGTTCCCCTCATCGTCCGCAGTGGCCGCACGCCGCAGCAGGTTATGGAGCACCACGTCGTGGCGCGCGTAGTTGTCGCTCCGCAATACCTCGGCCAGCTCAGCGTGGCCTGTGATTCCCGCCAGCTCCGGATCTCGCGCCGACCACGCCTCGAGCGCGCCATCGAATCGGGTGAGCGAACGCGGGTTGGTGAAATGGGCCTGCAACGCTGACAGGGGACTGTTCGAACAGGTGGACATGATCGAGGCCTTCCGAGTGGCAACAAGATCGCCACAGCCTCGAAATCACCCCTTGGCCATTTGCTGGGCCAGATCCTTGCCCCTGCCTAAGGGCAAGCATTACTTCACCCGTGTGGGTTATATGTTCTGGTCTATTGCACCGTCTGCGAACCGGGAAGGGTTCGTCATGGTGATATTGAAGGACAGAACGACAGCGAAGAGCCACACAAGAAAGGTCGGCGCGGCCGTGACCGCGGTCGCGGGGATGATTTTCGCGGCGGCTCCGGCCGCCGCCACCGCCTACCCCACCAGCACCTTCTCGATTGTGTATGGGGCGAGCTACTACAAAGGCACGGTCACCTGGTACAACCGGAGTGTTGGCGTCGACGGAGCGTTCAAGGCCACCGGGTGCCGGCAGGTCTACGCGAAGGCGTATCGAGGCAGCGGCCTTCTGGACAGCAACCACTCCAACGTCTGGTGTAACAACTCGGGGACCGCAGCCCCTCCCCCTGAAAGCAGACGTCGTCGGCGGGGCCGACAAGGTCTGGGTTTACATGCTCGACGACGCGTCCACGTATCTCGTCGGACAGGCCTGCTACCGCGGCGTCAGCGCCTGCGTTTGACGGGCTCCCGGCGGGCAGCAGACAACGCCGAAAAGTCGAGGCCGTGCCGAGACCACGCAGGGGCGCCGAATCCGCCAAGTAGGTCAGGACAACTCAGTGACCGGCCGTCCGGACCTGCTTGGCGGACCACGAGTCAGGAACCCTGCCCGCAATCTTCACCGGGGCACGACAGAGAGATCAACCCGCGTAGCCAGCATCGCACTGCAGCATTGGCGACGACGGCGCACCAGGTCAGAATGCGTGCAGCCGACCAGGATTTCCTGGCAGTTCCAGCGCACCGAGCCTATTCGCTGTCGTCGTTGTCGGATCCTGCCCAGCGACGCGTACCGCCAAGCCGTTGGTACCGCTGGCGCATGCCTTGCCGAGACAGGCCACAGGCAGCACCGAGGGAGTCGAAGTTCTCTCCACGGTCAAGGGCGGCTTCGATGAGCCGGATCTCACTGGCGTCGAGGTCCTCGCGGACCTGCGGGACGAGGCGCATCGCAGCGATCACATCATTCGCGGTGACCTCATCGACGGTCGGCAGACCGGCAGACCGACGGTCCGTGTCCTGCTCTGCAGAGCCGACTGAGCAGGCGCTGGTCATCTCGACCAGCGGCCACAGGCCGGGATGCTCCTGCTCACGTGCACTCGGCGGCATGAAGCGCTTGAGCTGGGTGACCAGTTCGTATTCCTCGTCCATGGTGAGACGGTTCGCGTTCCTTGGCATGCTCGACAACATAACGTTGTCGAGCATGCCAAGTCAACTGCGAACTAACTCGCCAGGTCAGCCTCAGTCAGTGATGCCATCGTCGACGTAGAGCGCATAACGGTTGCCACCCTCCGAGACGCAGTACCAGCCGGTCGACCGCGGATTGGCAGCATCGTAGGCAACACCGTAGACGGAACATTCCTCGTATCCATTGTAGACGCCGTACCTGAAGTACGACTCAACTCCGGCAGAGTTCGCAGGCGACACACTGGCCGCCGACGCGAGACCGCCACCAAATACAAGCGACA
Organism: Amycolatopsis sp. NPDC059657; assembly: GCF_042734395.1. Classification (NCBI taxonomy): domain Bacteria; kingdom Bacillati; phylum Actinomycetota; class Actinomycetes; order Pseudonocardiales; family Pseudonocardiaceae; genus Amycolatopsis; species Amycolatopsis sp. NPDC059657. Next base: position 53,731 of record NZ_JBHWEB010000025.1, read on the forward strand.
TGGCCACCGAGAAAAAGAGAGCGGCGCGCATTACCATTTTATTCATCGTATCCCCCTCAGGATATACAGCCTACCTACTACTTTTCATCCAAATAGAGCTTCCAAATAATTCCCTGCATCTGACAACGGTAGGCGCGAAAATGCCAAGGCTCCTCCCTCAGATACTTATTTCCCGCGTCGACACACTGCCCTTCGGACGCGTACGTCCCCCACGGATACCAATCCTCGACCGACGCAGGTTCCGGCGAACTCGCAAAGACCGCACCGACCAAGGAAGTACTGTGAACAGCGGCAATGCCCGGGCTCGCAGCCGCCGAACCAGCTGACCCCAGCACGCCGAGGCTGAGCGCGCCAGCAACCAACGCACCTCGCTGGATAATATTCACACTGAACCTCCCCTACTACAGGAGAGAGCCCCAGAGTGGCAGAGTAAACCTTCTACGCGACTGACTATAGACGCACGCGCATCCGGCGCGCTCGCGCGAAGTGCAGCCCGCCGCAACATTGCATATATCGCGAGGCCAAGCTCGACCACCTCGTCATCTGAAGCCCTCCCCGACTTTTTGATAACAAAGTTGATCATGCCGACCATGTGCAACCAACGCAACACCCATTCGGGTGAAGCCGGTTTCTGGTTGCATCACCCAAATCGCGACTTCTGCGCTTATAAGGAAGCAGACCTGCAACCTCTGCGATTCCGAACACGCATCCAGCCGCAGTGACAACCGACTCCGCAGGCCACCGCTGGTTGAACGTCCGCACGCGCCACGCATGCGCACCAGCACCAAGTCAAAACCTGCAGGCAGAGCCGACCAGTTGGGATCGACACCTCGCTGCCACGCGAAGCCTCTCCAACGCTCGGTTGCCCGGTCGGGCGACTCCGGGAGACACTCCGAGTATCGAGACGTCGGCCTGGTCTCGTAGCAGTCTCGTTTGTCTCGACTTGCAGGTCTCATCGTCTCATCAGGTCTCGCCGCCCAGACTGTTCGCCTGCTTGGGCTAGGAATCGTCAGTCGATTCAATGAATCAAACGGTATCTTCGAAACGCATGTCTCCTTCAGAGCATCCACGCCGAGACTCACCGAGATCCAACGAGACGACTTGCCTTACTGCACAAGGCTTCTGGTCTCACGTCACCGGGAGAGTCGGTCTGCCGACAAGGAGCCATGCCATGCACGGTGACGCCCCCGACCATGCAGTCTGGTGTTACGATCAGCCACGCAGAAACGGCGCGGCTCTCAAATTCTCTGGCTATATCCGCCAAATCCACGGCGCCGAAGCTGAACGTCTCAGCGGCCGACTCGCCACCGTGATCGGCGATCTTCTCCGCTGGGCCGACGAACGATCCCGTCAGGAATCCACGGAGGACGAACCGGCATGACAGAGCCCGGCCAGACCATTTCGTCGCTCTTCGAGCAGGCGCAGCTCACAGCGGCGGCGTTGACGCCCGTGACGGCTTCTGGCCCGTCTGGGCTGTCGGACTACGCGGTCTCGCCTCTGGGGATGCCCGCCGCGCTGCTGCGCGACGAAGTGCGGGTGGCGTTTCTCGGCAGGACATCCACCGAGGACCAACAGGACCCGCGCCAGTCCATGCTGCGCCAACTCGGGAACTGTAAGCCGGCGATCCCCGAGTCTTGGGTGATCGTCGCTCACTTCTACGACGTCGAGTCCGGGCGAATGGATCTCGACGCCCGCGGCCACGGCGACAACTACGAGCGATTCGACATCCCGATCGCCCGCGACGGCGGAATCGCGGACCTCCTCGACGAGGCCACGCGCGCCGACCGTCGATTCGACGTGGTGATCTGCGAAGGAATCAGCCGCGTCGCCCGCCGCGCCTTCGAAGGCCTCTCGGTAGAGCGTGCGCTCGACCTGGCTGACGTCCCCCTCTTCGCCTCGAACGAACCGATCATGTTGTCGGGCAGCCGGGCTCAGCGGATCTTGCAGCGCAGGATCAACCAGTCGGTAGCCGAGTACGAGGTCCTCAACACCCTCGAAATGTCCTGGGGCGGTCTCTGCACCCATGTCCGCGAAGGCTGGAACATCGGCAAGCCGCCGTACGGATACCGAGCCAAGAGTTTCCGCCACCCCAACCCGGTCAAGGCCGCCAAGGGACTCACCAAGTCCAGACTGGAGCCGGACGGGCTCGCCGCTGAAACAGTCACCCAGATCGCCTTGTGGCGGTACCACGAGCAACTCGGCTATGGCGAGATCGCCGACAAGCTCAACGCCGACCCAACGAAGTACCCGCCACCCGCGCCCACCAACAAGGCCCGCGCACGCGGCGCATGGGGCAAGACCACGGTGTACGAGATCCTGAAGAACCCCAAATACACCGGCTACCAGGTGTTCAATCGCCGAGCCCGCCGATCACGAGGCGGCAAGGTGAATGATCAAGTCAAATGGGTCTGGTCCGTTGAGCCCGCACACTCGCCCCTGATCCCCAAGCAGCTGTACGACCAGCTGAACGCCCGATCACAGGCCAACCGCGGGTCCCGGCCCGGCAACGCCCCCAACAGCCATCCCGCCACGAAGCGCACGTACTTGTTCCGCAGCAGAGCCTTCTGCGACTGCAACCGTCGCATGGAGGGCTGTATCCGGCACGATGCGCCTTACTACAAGTGCGCGCCACGCAACAACAACCGCGGACGTCCCGATAAGTGGGTCGGGCATCCCAAGACGGTCTACATCAGGGAGAACGCGCTGCTCAACGCGGTCGCAAGGTTCTTCGCCGACCGCGTGTTCGGCCCCGAGCGCCGTGAACTCCTAGCCGCAGACCTCAACCAAGTCGATGACCGAGCCACCCTCGCACGCCAGGCGGAACGAGAACGCCTTCAGCGGCTGCTCGCTGAGCTTGAACGGAAACAGGCCGGTGTCCTCCGCCAGGCTCAGGACGGCGATCCAGGCGACCCGTTCACCAAGGCGCTGCGTGGCAGCTACAACGACCTGGAAGCCCAAAAGAGCACGCCGCTCACCAGACTCGCCGAGCTCGACGCCGCGGACAAAGCAGACCCGACCCAGCTTCCCAGCACCGAGGACGTGGCGTTGCTCGACGCGCTCCCCTACCTCGCGCTCAACCTCGCTAACGCACCCGAGCCGCAGCTCCAAGCCCTGTCCGAGGCCACCCAGCTCGAGATCAGGCTCCACGACGACACCGACCATGTGACAATCACTATCCGGCTACCAGCCAAGCTGGTGCCCGAGATCGCCCACACGGCCGAAAGGATCAGTGACCCCATGTCCGCACAAGAAGTGCCTGCTCAGCGGGCAGACAGCGCTTGTGTGGATGCTGTCCGTGCCCCCGACAGGGTGGCCCGCAAACCATCATCAATAAGGGACGTCTGACCTGCGTTCATCGTAGGGGCCTCCTGTGTCGCGAGCGGACTGCTCGTGGATGGGAACGGAATGACGTTCGACTTCTTGATCGCCTGGTTCACTGCGGCGAGGCTCGCCCCGACGAGGGTGATCCTGCAGGTAACCAAGCGAGTGTCGTGGTTGTAGCGGATCTCGAGCCGTAGCGCTTCGAACAGCTGCCGGGTCAACTCGTCCGGTAGTCCGCCCAGCTTGATTTCCCCAGTGGGAAGCAGCGGGAGGAGGGCTGGGTTCGGCGCCTTGCGCCGCCCCTCCTCCACCTCGTCGAGCTGGGCTTCAAGTGTCGTCCGTTGGATTTTCAGCTCGGCGCGTCGCTCGTTGACGTCGCGGATGAAGTCTTGATCCACATCCTCGGCCACTTCGAGGGTGCGAAGCAGGTTCTTGCCTTTGGCCTGGTTGTCCGCGATCGCACGTCGAAGCGCCTGGATACGGGCGGTTCGTTCGCCTTCGGCGGCCTCGTCGAGCGTCTTGAGGTTGAGTTCAAGAAGGTCCTGGCGGTAAGTACCGAAAACCCTCGTCGACAGGAAGGTTTCAAGCATGTCGAGCAGGACATCCTCGCGGACCCGACAGATCGTCGGATGTCCCTCCGGCCGCCACGCCTTCTTCGGACCGCACGCGTAGTAGCGGTTCGCAGTCGGGGTGTTGCCGCACATCCGCCGCCCACACAAGTCGCAATAGACGAAGCTGCGCAGCGGATACACCAGCTTGGCTTGGGGGTCCTTGCTCTTCCCAGGCGTCGTGCGCGAACGCTCGCGGTGCGGCGCCACTTGCTGGGCCTGCACGAACGTCTCCAGGTTGACCAACGCCTCGTGCGTGGGTTTCGACGACCAGACCCACTCGCTGGTCGGGTTGATCCTGTTCTTGCCGTTGCCCTTGCGCGCGAACCGGTTCCACACCATGTGACCGGTGTGCTTGGGGTTGGTCAACACCTCGCGGACATTGGAGTAAGTCCACATACCGACAGCGCGGGATGGGTCGACCGGCGTTGGCGGCGGGTTGGTGACCAAGTCCTTGTTGAGCCGATCCGCAATGGCCTGGTAGCCGAGACGCTCGTCGACGCGCCATCCGAACACTTTGCGGACGACCGCGCTTTCAACTTCGTGCGCCTTCAGCTTGGTCTTCTTCAGGCCCTTGGCCCGTTTGGCGGGCACGGGGTGCTTGATGTGCTCGGCGCGATACCCGTACAGGGCCTTGCCGACGTTGAATCCCTGGTCGGTATGGGTCTCGAACCCGTCCCAGCTCTTCTCCAGCATCTCGGTGACGTACCACTCGGCAACACCTTGCTTGACGCGACGAGTCAGGACTTGTGTCGCGGTCTTGGCGCGACGACCGGTCCGGCCAAGCCGAACACCTTCGTCGACTGCGACCACGAGGATCCCGTGCTGCTCAAGCTCGTGCTCGATCTGGGTCCCGATGTAGGTCCGGCGCGCGAGACGGGAGATGTCTTCGCAGATGACAACATCGAACCGTCGGTCCGGGCGGGCGGCTTCGTCGAGGAGTTCCTGGATGCCGCCATCGCGCGGGATGGGGATCTCGAACATCTCGTGGGCCCGGCTCTCGCTGCGTGCGGCAGCTTCCTTGCGGCCAGACTCGATGTCGTAGAAGTGAGCGGTGACGACCGCGTTCTCCGGCAGAGCGAACAGGCAGTTCTTCAACTGACGCGGGAGCGAAAGAGTCGGGTCCTGTTGGTCGTACGTCGAGGTGCGGCCAAGGAAGGCAACCCGTATGACGGCTGACTCGGCCAGGATCACCGGTCCGGCGAGCGGATGCTGCCGATCTACGCGGCGCGGTCCTGCCCAATCTCGGATTGCTTCCGGGCTGTCAGCCATGCCGTCACCTCCCGCAGCACTCTCGCTTGCGTCAGCGCCAGCTGCTTCGCGTCGGTGCCGTCGGCAACACGGATTTCGAAGTTGGCATGGAGTCCGCCGTCGATGGCGATGGAATCCACGAGCCTGGGCTGTGAGGTGTCGTCACCTGTCACCGCCATACTGGCCCTTTCGATCGAGTAATCCTTATTCGATACTCGCGCTGACAGGGGGTCTCGGGGAAGCCCGAGTCACCGATTGGGTGTTTCGATCAGCGCCAGCAGGCGGGACATCGCAAGAGCGTGACAGGCCGGGTCGAGGTCGATGCCGACGAATCGGTGCCCAAGCTGGCGCGCCGCGATCCCCGTGGTTCCGCTGCCGGAGAAGGGATCCAGCACGACCGCACCTGGCTGGCAGCTGTGTTGAAGGCAGCGTCGGGCGACTTCGAGTGTTCCGGCCGCGGGGTGCCCGGTGCGGGCGCGTTCGGCCGGGATCGTCCACACATCGCCGGTCGAATCCGGATCGGCGGGTGGGAGGTCGTCGCGAAAGCTAAGCCAGAACAGCATTTCGTAGCGCTGGCTGAGTCGGTCCCGCGCGCTCTCGGGGCGGGCGTTGGGTTTCTCCCATACCACCGCGCTCCGCAGCGCCCATCCTGCGGATTGGAGAGCGAACGCGACTCGCCAGGGCACGCCGATCAAGTCCTTCGACCGGTGACGGGACTGCGGCGGGCGAAGCACTCCATAGCTCAACGCCACGCGGACCGGCGCCGTCCGCGACTCGGAACCCGCGGCGACGTAATTGCCCCAGGACCCACCGAATGTGTCGCCGAGGTTGAGCCACGCCGAGCCGCCCGGTTTGATCACCCGTGCAAGCTCGTCGAATACCGCGACGAGGGTCGCGACGTACTCCTCGACTGTGCTTTCGGCGCCGTATTGGCCGCGGACGCGGTAGTCGCGCAAGCCCCAGTACGGAGGTGAGGTCACCACACAGTCCACGGACTCACCGGGGAAGCCAGCCAGCACGGCCGCAGCGTCCCCGGTGTAGAGCGTGACACCATCGCCACGGTGGAACACGGTGTGTCCGGGCGTCATGCCGTGCTCCGGCAAGGCTGCTGGGTGGGGAGACCGAGGCGGCGCACGGCGATCTCGTGCTGTTCGGGTTCCAGGTCCACGCCGACATAGCGTCGCCCGAGTCGACGCGCGGCGAGGCCTGTCGTGCCAGCGCCGCTGAACGGGTCGAGCACGACCCCGCCCGTCGGGCATCCTGCGGCGATACAGCGCAGCGGCAGGTGGATCGGGAACGCGGCGAAGCGCACTTCACGCTGCGGCTGTGTCGGCAACGACCACACGTCGCCCGGGTTCTTCCCCCGAGCGGTGCCCGCCGGGCGGATCCGGGGTTGCCGGATAGCGTCGAGATTGAAGTGGTACTTCTGCTGTTTGCTCAGCAGGAACAGTAGCTCGTAGCGGCTGGAGGACCGATCGCGGACCGGCTCGGCCAGGGCAGTGGGTTTGTTCCACACGATCGCGTTCCGCAGAATCCAGCCGTCCCGCTGCAGCGCGAAAGCGACGAGCCACGGGATCCCCACCAGGTACGAGTCAACCAGGCTGAGCCACAGTGTCCCTGTGTCGGCAAGGACACGACGCACCTCGTCGAGCACGGCACGAAGACGGTCGACGTAAGCCCGCGGGTTGGGTTCGCGGCCGTGCTGCCGGTCTGCGTGGAGGGTGGTGCGGTCCCTGACACTGCCTGGAACGTGCATGCACATCGAGTTGCAGCCGATCCGTCGTCGGGTGCTGTAGTCACGCAGTCGCCAGTGCGGCGGACTGGTCACCACGCAGTCCACCGACTGCTCAGGCAGACCGGCCAGAGTGGTCGTGGCGTCTCCGGTGTAGAGCGCGATCGTGCGGTCGCGATAGTGGATGGTGCCGGTCGGTTGTTGATTCATGCCGCCGCCCGGCCGTCGGCGGCAGGTCCGATGTCGTCGGTGCCCGGTTGCGTCGGAACCCAGCAGAACCGGCTGTTGTAGACCGCCCAGAACATGGCCGGTTCGACCAGGGCCCGATGGCATGGCTGCTGCGACCAGGTCCAGCATTCCGGTGGCCGATCCAGTCCGCGCAGCGTGCGGCCTCGCACGACGTAGCCGAGGTAGGCGGGGTTGTTCAGGATGCCGCGGACGACCGCCGGGCTCCATGCCCTCGACCGACCCGAGGCGGGATCGGCAGGCTGAGGACACTCCTGATCGATCAGGCGCCGAACGATCGCGCGCTCGCCGACCTTGTCCCGCAGGTACCAGGTGAAGATCAGGGGTACGACTGGCGCACGCAGACCATCGACGACCAGCCGGTGCCGCCAACGCCCACGACCGGATTCGGCTTCGACCCAGTGGCGCTCCAGCACGTAGCCGTAGGGTGCGGGTCCCAGCCACCAGCCGTCGAGGGTGCGCTGCCGGAGCGCGGAGCGTGACCGCCAGCCCAGCTCGCGCTGGTACGCGCGGACACCCTGATGGACCGTCTCGTGCCAGTCATCGTGCGCGTACGGGGATGTCAGGTAGTCGGCCAGGGCCTCTCGCAGCCTCTGCCAGCGGCCTGGGGATCCCTGTTGACGCTCGCGGTGCCTCAAGGCCGGATACAGCACGGGATCGTCCCGACGTGAGACTCGGCGCGGCCGGCGCTCCGGTTCAGGGGTGATGCTCATGGCGGTTCTCCTTCTTTGTTGGGCCGAGTGAACGGACGCGCACTTAGGCAGCCGCTAAGACCGACGCTGTCCTGCGAGCGCGCCGACGCAGTGGGTACGGCGCGGGAAGCGGCGGAATCGGCTGGGTCAATGCCGGATCGCCGGCCTCGGGATCGGCCCGGAACACCAGCGCCGTGTGGTGCGCCTGCAGGACGATCGAATGCCCGACGGCGCGTTCGATCTGGGTGGCGGCCCGCCGCTGGGCGAGAGTCGCGCGCGTGTACGCGCGTCGGCCACGAATATCGGCGGTGAGCGCGAGACATCGGGCGACCGGTGCCAGCCCTACGGCAATGCCGGCCTCGATGATCTGGCCGGGGATGTCGAGCAGGTCGTGCCGGACGGGGTTGCGGCGCTGGGCGGTGGTGATCACGACGTGCCCACCGGGACGCACCAACGGACGGCACTGCCCCAGCAAGAACCGAAGCCGGTCAAGCCCGTCGGTCGAGCTCGCGCTGTCCGGACGCAGGGTGGTCAGCAGAAGATCGACGCGTCCGGTCAGTCCGGCCGTCTCAGCCGCGGCGACCGTGCCCGGTCGGCGATCGAGAACGAGGACCATGCCGTCCATCGGCGCGCCGCTCGCTTTGGTGGCGGTCACGTTGGCTCGGGCCAGGCGCCACCAGCGCCGCTGCGCGGTCAGCCCGATGGCGTGCCTGCCGGCCCTCAACGCCTCGACGATCGTGGTGCCCGCGCCGCAGTCCGGATCGAGCACGACGCCACCTGGGCGGGTCAAGGCGGTGATGGCGTACTCGGCGATGGCTGGCGACATCAGCGCCGGGTCTGAGCCGGTGGCGTGGTGGTAGCCGCGGCCGGCCAACTGAGTGTCCAAAGCCTCGGTTCCGGTCGGCCACGCCGAGGCCAGCTGGCGACTAGTCATCCGATGACTCCCCGCGTTCGTCGGTGACTGGTCCGGCTGCGGCAGGTAAGAGCAGCGGGCCGAACAGAAGGAGGTCCTGGTGCACCGAATGCACTGACGGCGGCCCGACGGCGGAGCCTCGGCTCGCCCGTGGTGATGTGGGCCCGGTCGCGCTCGCAGGAGCGGGAAACGGTTGGTCGAGGACGGCGATGTGGTCCAGCCACCCGCGCTGGAAACTACGAAGGGTTGTCACGATCGCGGTCGATGGATCGACGAGCCGACCTTGCCGATGATCGCTATGGGTAACCACTGCGAGGGTGGCAGTCGGGGCCAGGACCGTGTCCCAGTCGGTGTCTGCGAGCCAGTCGGTGTCGTGCGGATGGACGGCGGTGATGATCAGATCGAACCGGTCGCCGGACCCTGTGTTGACGCGCGCAGGTCGATGTTCGGACTCGCGGTGCGGTCCGGTTGGAGTCTGCAGGCGGAGCCGACCGAGTCGGGGTCCGGACGCCGACTCGACCTCACCCCGACCGAGCGAGTCGACATGGTCGCCGACGCGGTCCGGGGCGGGCGCCACGGTCGCGGTGTCGGCGCCGCGGCCGAGCCGGGCGACAGTCCAGACTGCCTCGGCCAGTCCGGCGTACGGGTCAGTCCCGCGCGCGCCGTGAGGTGTCGGCGGCCGCCCTCGCGGGGGCGCCGGTGGAGCGAGCAGGAGGACGCGGTCGCCAGGGCTCGTGTAGCCGGTGACCAAGGTGACGATCATGCGTCCGAGCCAGCCGGCGAGCAGCGCGGTTCCGGGCAGCGGTTCAGCGTCGGCGAAGGGCCACAGCGCGACCGGCCGCGGCGCGAATATGCGGCCTCGTGCGGCTGCGTGGGAGGCGACGCGATGGCGGCCGTGGGCCGTCCGTGCCGGGGCCCCGGCGTCGAGACGACGCGGACGGTAGCGGCGGTATGGCGAGTCGTCGTGCGGTGTCGGTGTCATCGGTGACCTTCCTCGCGGAGTTAGTCGGCGTGGACTTCCTAGTCACCCCAAGAGGCGGGTTTTAGGCCCGTTTTTCGACACCCAAATTCAAATTTCTCAAAAACTTCTCCGCGCAGGGAAAGAGCGAACCCTCACACACACCTGGTTTCCTCAGACCCAAGTGGACCCGTGGAATCCAGCGTGCATCAATCGCCCACGGTCGAGACGACATTGGCAAGTCTCAAAACTTTCTCTCCGCGAGCTCCGACAACCGAGCATCAAGTCCAACCCTCTACGGCACCAACGCCGCTAAGGAGCGGTTAAATTCACTGGTCAACCACCTAATCAAGCTCGCGCGACGCCATCGAGCGGCACCCAAACTGAATCCTTCAAGAAGGCGCAGACGCCGGATCGGAAAGCGGCCTTTCAGGTGCGGCTTGCGCCTTTCTTAACTCTTTCTTGCTCTTTTCTTGTCGACGTTCTGGCGTCCTAGCGGAGTCAATTACGAACGACTCGAACAGGAGCTAGAAATCATGAGCGATGACACTATTTATTCATCGTCCGACCAGGATCGCGACGAGCACGAATGGTTGCCGCTGGATACCGCGCGGAACGCCTTCGGGTGGCTGGTGACAGGGCCGAAACCGCTCTCGATCCACGGGGCCCGGTTCGCTGGGTTGCCGCGGCGGACGGTGCCGCTGGACGAGCTGCGGGACCGGCTGATGAGCAAGCAGTGCCCGCGCCGCACGCGCGATGACGTGTGGGCGCATCTGGTGCTGCGGTCGCGCGTCGAGGGCGGGAAGTGGACGGTGGCATGTGTCGGGATGGCGCTGCCGTCGCTGGCCTCGAGCGCCAAGTGGCTGGCCGCCCGATATCCGGGTGATCGAGCCGATGTCCATGCCGCCGTCCTCGCCGGGTTCGTCGAGGCGCTGGGGACGGTCGAACTTGCCGAGCCCGCGATCGCACTCCGACTGCACTACGCCGCGCGCCGCGCCGGGAAGGTGACACTGGAGGAGTCGCTCGACGCCCCGCGGCCGGTCGGATCCGGCTACCGATCTACCGTGCCCCGGCCGCCCTATGGGCACCAGGACTTGGTTCTCGCGCGGGCGGTCGGCGAGCAGATTCTCACCCCGACCGAAGCCGAGTTGATCTCGGCCACGCGCGTCGGCGACACGTCGATGACCGAGTGGGCGCAAGCCCACGGAACGGCACTCAAGACCGCCTTCAAAGCGCGGGATCGGGCCGAAGACCGACTCGTGTCCTGGCTGCTCGAGCAGGTGGCCGAACCGGACTCCGAGGACCCGGTCGCCTACGCCGCGCTGAACGCCCTGGCTTCCGGCACCGCCACTCCTCCGTCCGATGACGAGCCCGGACTGTCACGTGCTGTGAGCGGCCGTCATCGCAACGGCCGACCGGTCAAGGAAAAGAAATCTTCACGCTTGGTGTCGAAAAACGACCCGAAATCCCGCCTCTTGGGGTGCGGGGAGATCCCACCCAGTTCTCCGCGGACCGATGCCACCCCGCCGAATCCGGAGGCCCACCGATGCGCGTGACAGCACCCACCGCCACCGAGAACACCACCCGCACAGCGCTCGCGCGACGCTCCCGAGCAGCCCGGCGCCGCATGAAGTCCTGGCTTCGGCAGCTCGCCAGTCATCGGAGGGTTTCCTCCGCATCGGCACGCCCACGTACTCGCCGAGCGGTCGCCGCAACTGTTGTGACCGCGGCGCTGCTGATCGTCGCGACGGTCGGTCCGGCGCACGCCGAGACCGTCCAGGTGCTCGCGTTCGTGGCCAAAGTCGAGGACGTCTTCAACAACATCCGCAACTGGCTAGTCGGCATCCTCGCAGGGCTGGCGACGGTGTTCCTCACCTACGGCGGTGTCCGCTATCTGATGGCCGGCGGTGACCCCGGCGAAGTGGAGAAAGCCAAGACTGCGTTCAAGTCGGCCGGGTGGGGCTACGGCCTGGCGGCGCTGGCGCCGCTCGTGGTGGAGATCCTCAAGGGGATCGTCGGGGCGGCCTGAGCCGATGACCGACACCCAGACCCCCATGCCCGCGGCGGCCGATCGCGGTGGCACCGGCATGGACTCAACGGCGCCGTCGCGGCACGACCGGACCATGCTCGCCCCGCCCGCCGATCGACATGTCCACCGCGGTTCCCGACGGCGGGCGGCGTGGCTGTTGACACTGGGCTTGATCGGGTTGTTCGGCGGCGCCCTCGCGGTGAGCGCGGGGGCTGCGACAAGCGCACCGCATCAGCTCCAGCAAGCTCAGCCCGCATCGCACCCGCGGCAACTTCCGACCGTGCCAGTGCACACCTGTGCACCTAACTCGCCGGACCCGGTATGCCACTTCCCGACCGGCACCCCGTCACCATCGATACCGGTCACGCCGCTCCCGCCGGTCACTGAGCTGCCTTCGCCGACGAGTTGCCTGCCCGGACAGAGCAGCTGCGTGCCCGTCACCCCGCCGACCAGTACGAGCGGGCCATGCACCGGCGAGGGCTGCATCCCGCAGCCGACGACCGCGCCGCCAAGCAGCGGCACCCAGCCAGGTGAGCCGGGCGCGGGTGGTGGTGACTCGGAGTGCGGCATCACCAACATCTCAGGGTGCATCAACGCGGCGATCAACGCGGTCTTTCGCGATCTCGTGAAGGCGGCGATGGACCCAGTGCTCAAGCTGCTCGGCGACACCGCGTTCAGCACACCGACGCTGGACGCGCTGCCCGGCATGGCGAACCTGTGGAACAACTCGTGGCTGATCGTCGTCGCCTGCTACAGCGGGCTGGTCATGCTCGGCGGGATCGTCGTAATGGCCCACGAGTCGATCCAGAGCCGCTACTCGATCAAGGAGATCGCGCCCCGGCTCGTGGTCTCGTTCATCGCCTCTACGCTGTCGCTGTTCGTCATCGACAAGGTCATCCGGCTCGCCAACGCCCTCTCGGCCGCGGTGCTTGGCGACGGCGTCGACCCGCCCAAACTCGGCAACACCTTGGCCGAGTCGGTCAACGGCGCCTACTCCGCGGCCGTCTCCGGCGGGCTGTTCGTGATCATCCTGCACCTTGTGCTGGTCATCGCGGTGATCGCGCTGCTGCTGGTCTACGTGGTGCGGGTGATCATCCTGTTGATCCTCACCGCGTCGGCCCCGCTGTGGGTCGCCTGCCACGCACTGCCGCACACCGACGGCATCGCCCGGTGGTGCGAACGCGCCCTGGTCGCGACCTTGGGGATCCAGGTCGCCCAGGCGCTCACGTTGATCGTCGCGCTCAACACGTTCCTGAGCGGCAGCGTGCACCTGTTCAACTCTGTCGGTGGCGGGCTGGTAATGCTCTTCGCCGTCCTCGGGCTGCTCTACATCCTGTTCAAGATCCCGTTCTGGTTCCTCTCAGCCACCAAGCTCGGGACCGGCCGCTCGTTCCTCGGCGGTCTGGTCAAAGCGGTGATCGCCGCCAAGACGTTCGGCGCCGTCGCAGGTAAAGCCGGTGGGTTTGGTAAAGCCCGCGCCGTCGGCGCCGCCAGCGCCAGCCGTCGCTACGCCGGTGGCGGGCGCGCAGGTGCTGCGGCAGATCCGCCGTGGCCGCCGCAGGCACGCGTCTCCCGGACACCGGAAGCGGTGAACCAGCGGCTTCAGCAGCAGTACGATGCCGAACGCCTGCGCGCCGCGCAGCAACCACGGTTGCCCTCGCAGGAACCACGATTCCTGCAACCCGGCCCGCAAGAACCCACCCACGACCCCGCCGTCATCCCCGCGACCCCAGTACGGCCGGGCCTGCCCGCATTCAGCTCTGCCCCGCGCCCGGCAACCGGTCCGCCCCCGGCGTTCCGTCGCGGCCCTCAGCCCGGTGCAGCGCCGAAGTTCCAGTCTGCCGGTGCGCCCCGTCCTGGCGCTGGGCAACCGCCTGCGCGGCCCATCCGGGTGGCGTCGGTCCCGCCGCAGTTGCGGTTCCAAACGGCCAGCCCGGAACCGGCTCACACCACGCGCCCGGCCACGCCGTCTTCACCGCCGCCGGCCACGCCAGTGTTCCGCCCGGCTCACCCCGAGCCGCGGATCGGCGACGCCCACCCGCGCACGCACTCCGTGCCACCGGTCGCGTTCCGCGCACCGACCCCACCCACAACCCAAAGGGGCAAGGAAAAATGACGCAGCCTGTGCGCATACCGTCCGATGTGGACCGCGAGGACCGCGTCCTGGCAGGACTGACCGCGCGACAACTCGCGATCCTCACCGTGACCGGGATCGTGCTCTACGGCGGCTGGACACTCGGCCGCGCCGTAATCCCGCTACCAGTGTTCCTCATCGTCGCGGTACCGATCGGCGTCACGGCCGCGGTGCTGGCGCTGGGCCGGCGCGATGGGATCAGTCTCGACCGGCTGCTGGTGGCCGCGATCCGCCAGCGGCTGCAGCCGCGCCACCGGGTTGCCGCGCCCGAAGGTGTGCGACCGGCACCGCCCTGGTTGACCGGTCAGGGCCGCAGCGATACGGGGGTGTCCCCGGCGCCGCTGCGGCTGCCCGCCGAAGGAGTGACTGAGGCCGGCGTGGTCGATCTCGGGCCCGAGGGGGTCGCGATCGTCGCGGTCGCGAGCACGGTCAACTTCGCGCTGCGGACTCCCGGTGAGCAGGAGGCGCTGGTCGCCTCGTTCGGCCGGTATCTGCATTCGCTGACCGCACCGGTGCAGGTGCTGGTACGCACGGAGCGGCTGGACCTGTCCAGGCAGATCGCCGAGCTGCGTGAAGCGGCGGCGGGGTTGCCGCACCCGATGCTGGAGACTGCGGCCCGCGAGCACGCCGACTACCTCGACCAGCTGCGCCGCTCCACCGACCTGCTGCGCCGCCAGGTGCTGCTGGTGCTGCGCGAACCGCTACGCGCGCTCGGCCCCGCCGACGGGCTGGGCGGCGCCTCACCGCTGACCGCACTGCGCCCCCGGCGCACGCAAGCCCGCCCAGCTGAAGTGCCCGAGGGTGCGCGACGGGCCGCGGAAACGCGGCTGGTGCGTCGCCTCGGCGAGGCCACCGAGCTGCTCTCCCCCGCCGGGATCGTCGTCACCCCGCTCGACGCCGGACAGGCCACCGCCGTGCTCGCCGCGGCCTGCAACCCCGACGCCCTGATCCCGCCCGGCGCCGGACTGGCCGGGGCGGACGACGTCATCACCATCGCAGCCGACACCTTCGACGACGAACCGACGCCCACAACTGACGCCGCGGACGAGCGGAGTCAGCCGCTCATGGCAGCGACCTCGAGTGACCTCGACGAGTGGGATGGGAGCGACCTATGACCGGCACACTCCGCCGCCTCCGGCACAGGACACCACGTACCACCGCGACGCCGACGGGTGGGGCCAGCGCGTTCACCCCGGATTCGCTGTCGGTCGCGCCGCGGCACCTGGAAGTCGGCGGCGAGTTCGTCGCGACGTTCGCGGTCACCGGCTATCCGCGTGAGGTGTATCCGGGGTGGCTGCAGCCGCTGCTGTCCCACCCCGGCCGGGTGGACGTCAGCCTGCACATCGAGCCGATCGACCCCGTCACGGCGGCGAACCGGCTCAAACGGCAACTGTCCAAACTGGAATCCGGGCGACGGCAGACCAGCGAGAAAGGCAGGTTGCTCGACCCGATGGTCGAAGCCGCCACCGAGGACGCCTACGACCTCTCCGCCCGCGTTGCCCGCGGTGAGGGCAAGCTCTACCGGTTCGGCCTGTACCTGACCGTGCACGCCACCAGTGCGGACGCGCTCGCCGATGAGGTCGCGGCGGTGCGGTCGCTGGCGGCGTCGCTGTTGCTTGACGCGAAGCCCACGACCTACCGGTCGGTGCAGGGCTGGGCCTCGACGCTTCCGCTCGGGCTGGACCTGATCGGGATGCGGCGCACGTTCGACACCAGCGCCCTGGCCGCGGCGTTTCCCTTCACCAGCCCCGACCTTCCACCAGCGGACCCGGCCAGCGCCGCCGCTCCGTCGGGGGTGCTCTATGGGTTCAATGTCGGGTCGCAGGGGCTGGTGCACTGGAACCGGTTTGACGCGGACAACTACAACTCGGTGATCCTCGGCCGGTCCGGCGCGGGTAAGAGCTACCTGGTCAAGCTGGAGACGCTGCGGTCGCTGTATCGAGGGGTCGAGGTCGCGATCATCGACCCCGAGGACGAGTACCGCCGCCTCTGCGAGGCCGTCGGCGGCACCTACGTCCACCTCGGCGCCCAGGACGTGCGGGTCAACCCGTTCGACCTGCCCATCTCGGTGCGTCCCGATGGGCGTCGCACCGCGCCGCGTGACGCGGTGACGCGGCGGGCGTTGTTCCTGCACACCGTGATCGCGGTCCTGCTCGGCACACCGCTGACCGCGCGGCAGCGTGCGGTGCTCGACCAGGCGATCATGGCGACCTATGCCCGTGCGGGCATTACCGCCGATCCGCGCACCTGGAGTCGCCCGGCTCCGCTGCTGGGTGATCTCGCGGCCATCCTCGCTGCGGGCGACGCGGACGCGGCCGACCTCGGCGCGCGGCTGCACCCTTACGTGCGGGGTGCGTTCTCGGCGATGTTCGCTGGGCCGACCACGACCCGTGCCGAAGGGCATCTGACCGTGTTCAGCCTGCGCGACCTGCCCGACGAGCTCAAACCCATCGGCACCCTGCTCACCCTGGACACGGTGTGGCGGCGGGTGTCCAACCCGGCGATCCGACGGCCGCGGCTGATCACCGTGGACGAGGCGTGGCTGCTCATGGCCGACCCCGCCGGCGCGGCCTTCCTGCACCGCATGGCGAAAGCGTCCCGCAAACACTGGGCGGGCTTGACGATCGCCACCCAGGACGTCGGCGACGTCCTCGGCACCGACCTGGGCAAGGCGATCGTCGCCAACGCCGCCACCCAGATCCTGCTCCGCCAAGCCCCGCAGGCGATCGACGAGATCGTCACCACCTTCAACCTCTCCGCCGGCGAGAAGCAGTTCCTCATCTCCGCGGACAAAGGCCAGGGTCTGCTGTCGACCGGAACCCAGCGGGTGGCGTTCCAATCGCTGGCCTCGCCGCAGGAGAACACGCTGATCACGACAAATCCCGCCGAACTCGCGGAAATGTCGAGCGACAGTCAGGAATCCCGAATTTTCGCCGAAACGGACGACGGCTACGTCGAGCTCGACGCCGCCTGACATCCGCTCTATTTCTCCTTTTCTATTCGGAACTGAGGTGTGCCATGTCCGCTATCGAGTCCGCTGTGGATTCAGGACGGCCCGGGAGGTTGCTGACGCAGAACCGGGAGCTGCGGGCGATCGGGGTGTGGAATTGGACGCTTCCCGCGTGGGCTGGACGGCTGCCGGATGGCCGCTCCTACAACACGTGCCCGTCAGCGGGGGTGTGCCGGGAGGTCTGCTACGCCCGCAACGGGACCTACCTTTTCCCGGCGGTGCGGGCGAAGCATCACGCGAATCTCGCGTTCGTGCTCGATGACCTGCCCGGTTGGGAGAACGCGATGCTGCGCGAGCTCGCGCACCTGCGGATGCGGGGTCGGTTCGTGCGGATCCACGACTCCGGCGACTTCTTCTCCGACGCCTACACCCGCGCGTGGCTGCGCATCGCCCGCGCACGGCCCGAGGTTACGTTCTACTGCTACACCAAGGAGATCGCGCGATTCCGGCGGCTGGTCGAACCTGACCCGCCCGCGAACTTCCTGTGGGTCTACTCCTACGGCGGCACCCAAGACGCCACGATCGATCCGGCGCGGGATCGGGTGGCGGACGTGTTCCCCGACGAGGCCGCGATCACCGACGCGGGCTGGTCCTCCCAAGCCGCCTCCGACCTGCTCGCCGTCCTCGGCCCGCGCCTGGTCGGCGTCCCCGCGAACCGGATCCCGCATTTCCTCACTCGCCTGGGAGGGCGCCGGTTCAGCGAATGGCAAGCCAACGTTGACGCCGAACGCGCCCAGCGCAAAGCCCGGCTCCGCGTCATCCCCGGAACCACACAGGACGCGCGTGAGCAGGCACGCGCGGCGTGACTTTCCTACCCAGCACGGTCTCACGTCCGTCGTCCGCTTCATTCCAATGATCGAAAGGTTTCCACGCCATGTATTCACTGTTGTCCACTGTGTACTGCGGTTCCATCGACGCGTTCGCAGATGATCTGTTCCACAACGTGCTCCCCTGGTTCGCGCGGGAAGCCTGGACGATGGCGATCACCTGGGCACTGTGCGCCCTCGTGGTCGTCATCGGTATCTACGCCGCGCTGGTGCCGTTCCACGCCGTCCGCGGCCTGATCCGCCTCTGCCGCAAGATCTTCCAGCGCGTCGTCGACGCGGCGCGGCGCTGCCGCACCGAGCAGACCCCTGGCGCGACACCGACCGTCGGCCTTAACGAGGTGCCCGACGACACGGACGAGAGCACGAAGCCGGTCGGCCTCGGACAGGAGCGCTGACATGCCCGCTCCGGCACCGAACTCGATCCTGCAGGACTACCTACGCGACCCCGGCGGCGTCCTACACGCGGTCCTCGCAGCACTGCACAGCTTCGCGCTCTCGTACGGCCCGATCGTCGGCCCTGCGCTCGTGCTCGGGCTGACCGCCTGGATCGTAGGTCGGCGATGGTGGCGCCGCCGCTGTCACGATCGGATGGCCGCCGATGCCCGCGTGGTGACCGTGCTCGCCCCGCCCACGGTCGACCCGGATGGCGCCGCTGCTCTCTACTCCAACCTCGTCGGCCTACTTCGCCCCGGCTGGAAAAGGCGGCTGCACGGTCAGCCGCACATCGTGTGGGAATACGTGTTCACTAACAGCGGCGTCACGCTGCGGATGTGGCTGCCGGGAATCGTGCCGCCCGGCATGGCCGAACGGGCGATCGAAGCCGCCTGGCCAGGCGCGCACACCCGCACCGCTCCCGCCAAGCCCCCGATCCCGCTCACACCGCCAGCGGGCAAAGCCATCGACGCGGTGGGCGGCGAACTGCGACTCACCCGCAGCGAAGCCCTGCCCATCCGCACAGACTTTCCCATCGATCCGGTGCGGGCGTTGCTGGGTTCGCCGGTCGGGCTGGCCCGACACGAACGGGTCGTGGTGCAGGTCCTCGCCCGGCCCGTGACCAGCGCCCGCGTCCGTCACGCCCGCCGCGCTGCACGCCGGATCCGCGCGGGCGGCTCGGCGCGTCTCGTGGGGCGGCTACTGGATCTGCTCACCCCGCACACCGGGTCCCGACGACGCGGCACCACGGCGTCGACGCCTGTGGTGGATCACCAGACGTCATTGGAGAACTCCGCGCAAGACCGGGTGATCGTCGCCAAACAACGCGGCCCCCAATACGAAACCCGCATCCGCTACGCACTGGCCACCCTCATCCCCGACACCCTCACCCGCGCGCAGCGGGCGCCCGTGCGCGAGCACCTGCGCGGACGCGGCCACGCCATCGCCAGCGCGTTCGCCACCTTCAGCGAACACAACCACTACCGCCGCGTCCGGCTCCGCCGACCGGTGCGGGCGGTCGCCGAACGGCGCCTGACCTCGGGCGATCTGCTGTCGATCCCGGAGCTGGCGGTGCTCGCGCATGTGCCCACCGACGAGGCGATCCCCGGGCTACAGCGTGCCGGCGCGAAAGCGGTCCCGCCTCCACCCTGTATCCCCACCGAGGGCGCGGGGATCAAGCCGATCGGAATCACCGACACCGGGTATTCCAGGCCGGTCGGGTTGAAGGTCGCCGATGCCCGCCAGCACCTGTACATCCTCGGCGCGACCGGCTCGGGCAAGTCCGAGCTGATGGCCCGGATGATCCTCGACGACGCCGACGCCGGACGTGGACTGGTCGTCGTCGACCCCAAAGGCGACCTGGTCACCGACATCCTGATGCGCCTGCCGGCCCGGCTCGGGGAGAAGGTCGTGCTCTTCGACCCCGACAGCCGGTCCCGCCAGCCGGTGCTCAACCCCCTCGACGGCGACGACACCGCCCGCACCGTGGACAACCTGGTGTCGATCTTCTCCCGGGTCTACTCCTCCAGCTGGGGACCCCGCACCGAGGACATCCTCCGCTCAGCGCTGCTGACCCTGCGCGCGATGCCCGGCACGCCGACGCTGACGGATCTGCCCTCGCTGCTGACCGTGCCCTCGTTCCGTCAACGCGCCCTCGACCAGATCTCCGACCCCATCCTGCGCGGTTTCTGGACCGGGCACGACGAACTCTCCGACGCAGGCCGGGCGCACGTGGTGGCACCGCTGATGAACAAGCTCCGCGGCCTGTTGCTCCGCCCGTTCTTCCGGGCGGCTCTGGCTGGCGGTGAGTCCACTGTGGATATGGTCGATGTCCTCGACAACGGCGGAATCTGTTTGGTACGCCTCGCAAAAGACACCCTCGGCGTGGACACCGCGCGCCTCATCGGGTCCATCGTGGTCGCCCGAACCTGGCAGACCGCCACCCGACGCGCCAGCCAGCCCCAACGCGAACGACGCGACGCCGGGCTCTACCTCGACGAATGTCACAACTTCTTGAATTTGGCCTACCCGATGGAAGACATGCTCCCCGAAGCCCGCGGCTACCGCCTGTCCATGACCTTGGCACATCAACACCTCGAGCAGCTACCCAAAGAACTCGCAGCCGCCATCTCCACCAACGCCCGGTCGAAGATCATCTTCAACGCCTCCCCCGAAGACGCCCGCACCCTGGCCCGACACACCCACCCGCGCCTGTCCGAACACGACCTGGCCAACCTCGGCCGCTACCACATCGCCGCTCGGCTCGTGCTCGACAGCGAGGAAGCGGCCCCGTTCACCGCGGTCACACAGAAGCTGCCGCCGGCCATTCCCGGTCGCGCCAAGGAAATCCGGCGACTCGCCGCAGTCAACACAAAGCCTCGGATCGTTCCCGACGCCGGGCACGGCGACGCGGGCCCATCTACCGCTGACCCACGCCGGGCCGCCTGACGCGCCTGTCGCAGTACCACATGTCCGGCCGAAACTGGAGGTGCTCTACGCCATGATTTCGAATCCCACGCCTCAGCGAGACCTTCGCGCCCACCGGCCCGTGCGCCCGGCACAGCGAGTGCTCAACTCGGCCGAACATCACGCCTGGCTCGCCCGTCGCCTCACCTCGCGCGACCGGTGGCTCGTACGGATGCTGTTCGAACACAAGGTGTTCACCACCCACCAGATCGTCGACCTCGCGTTCCCCACTCGCCGCGCCGCGAACTTCCGGCTACTCAACCTGCACAAGTGGGGGGTGCTCCACCGTTTCCAGCCGCACAGCGCGCTCGGCTCGCACCCCATGCACTACGTCCTCGATACCGCCGGGGCAACCCTGCTCGCCCACGAAGACGGCATCGAACCCCGCGCCCTGAACTACAACCGCGACCGCGAAGCCGGCCGTGCCTACTCCCTGCAGCTCGCCCACACCGTCAGCTGCAACAGCCTGTTCACCACGCTCGTCCGCCACGCCCGGCTTTCCGGCGCTACCGGCGAACTCACCGCGTGGTGGTCGGCCGCGCGCTGCGGGCGGCACTGGGGCGACATCATCACCCCTGATGGCTACGGCCGCTGGCGCGAAGCCGGCCACGACGTCGAATGGTTCCTCGAGTTCGACTTCGGCACCGAGCAGCTAGCCCGCCTCGCCTCGAAACTCACCCGCTACGAACGCCTCGCCACGACCACCGGCATCACCACCCCCATTCTCATCTGGCTACCCACCCCGCAGCGGGAAGCCACCGTCCGGCGGGCCCTCACCGACACCCTGCGCACGCTCGACCATCCCCACCGGGTTCCCGTCGCGACGACCAACGCAGCTGCTGGAGCCGATCCCTCCGACATGACCGAGCCACGATGGCAACGCCTCGGAGGCAACGGCACCACCGGGCGGGCCCGGCTGGCCGATTTGACCACCTTGTGGCCCGAACTCCCTGCACCAGTACCCCACGCAGGCACCGGGGAACTTTCCACCCCAGGCGAACGGTCAGAGCTCACGCCGCCTCGCCCGACCCCACCACTCGAACTGTTCGACCGTAAGAGGTGACACGTACATGCGGAGATTCGCAGCCATCGGCGCAGCGTTCGTCGCCACGACCATCCTCCTCATCGGCGGCGGCGCAATCGCCGTTGTTCAAGCAGTCTTCGGCAGCAGCAGTCGACCGTCCGACACGGCGCTGGCCGATATCCCGCCCGACTTTCTCGCTCTCTACCAGCTCGCTGCAGGGGTCTGCCCAGCGCTGGACTGGAGCGTTCTCGCCGCCATCGGCAAAATTGAAACGAACCATGGGCGTCTCCAAGCGCAAGGAGTATGGAGCGGGGAAAACCCTTGGGGTGCTGGCGGGGTCATGCAGTTCCTGCAGCCGACTTGGAACAGAGTCGTTGCCCGGCACCAGATCCCGCCCGGTGGATCTAACCCGCCGTCGCGGTACAACCCACACGACGCGATCTACGCCGCCGCCTTCTATCTCTGCGACTCAGGTGCCCGCGACGGTCGCGACCTGCACGCGGCGATCTTCGCCTACAACCACGCCGAATGGTACGTCCAGCAAGTTCTCGCCCAAGCCAAGAAATACTCTCAAACGACGCTGAACAGTTCAGCAACGTGCGACGGTTTTCAGTCAACCGTTCAGTCTAGCGGTCAAGATTTCAGTAGCACCGCTATGCAAGTCGTGCGATTTGCATGTGCTCAACTGGGCAAGCCGTATGTGTGGGGCGGGAACGGAGATCCGGGGTTCGATTGTTCCGGCTTGACGAGGGCGGCGTATGCGGCAGCGGGGATCGAGCTTCCGCGGACCGCGCAGACTCAGTACAACGCGGGTCCGCGTTTGCCCTTTGGTACGCCGCCACGGCTGGGTGATTTGCTGTTCTTCGGTACGCCCCAGCGCATACATCATGTCGGGATATCGCTGGGTGGAACGCTGATGGTGAACGCCCCGACCTTCAACAAGCCTGTCCAGGTTCAGGACTATCAAGGCTTCGGGGACTACGCGGGGCTCAGCCGCCCGGCGGGCTGAGTTGTGCCGCCGTCTCGGTTCCCGTGGCCAAACGCGCCGCGTGCGTGCCTGCGCTCAAATTTTCGAGTGTGGCTCAGCCCGGTTGCTTTCGGCATCCCGATCATCATCGACCACAGCACCCACGCCTGCGGTTGGGGCGACACAACCCATCCTCTACGCCCCAAGCGCCGAGGTCACGGCGACGTCAGCCGTTTCAAACCAACAGGTAGCCAAGGATCCAGAAGCCGATCGCCGTCGTCCCGGCGCCAGCCGAACCGCCGGTCACCAGCGCCGTCTTCCAGGGCGCATGTGCGAGTCTGAGCACGCACCCAGTCGCCAGGCCAACAATGACTGCGATCGCCAAGAGCAAGGCCACCCACAGGAACTTAACGCCCGTTGGGTTCGTGAAAACCTCCACCGCGCCCGACTCCGCAGCGGAGGCCAGCATGCCGAATAGTTGACAGTAGTTGTTGTCAAGCAACAACAGTACAAAGATGTGGGACATGCCCGATCCTTCCAACTGCCTCGCAAAGATCGCGAGGACTGAAAGACCAGGAGTTCGTCATGCCGACACAGCGTCCTCGTCGACGGCGCACGACAACCCCAGCCTTGTCAACATCAGTTGACGAGGACGGGCAAGCCTAAGCTCGCCGAGCACAAAGAGCAGCGAACGATACGCAGTCGTCCGATCTGCAGAAACGCACGCTACGCGCGGGAGCAAGGCCTGCTGATATCGAGAGCAACAGGGACACAACGACTGAAGTAAAGACCCGCAAGATCCAGAAGGCGTGGTGAAGCGGCATACCCATCTTTCGGGAACAGCGCTCGGCAGGTACCACGAGTTACATGCTACACGTTCCCCGCCCGATAAAGTTGTACAGGCCACGCAGATTGTCGCACCGGTGGTGCACACTCGAGCCATGGGCGCGGGGTTGTCGTTGGCTGAGCAGACCGAAGAGTTCCGGAAGTCGGGCATCAAGAGCCGAGCCGGGCACATATGGTCAGGCAAGTTGGAGGAGTGGCTCGCGACCGTGCTGCCCCCGGGCGCGTATGAGCGTTACGACACTACCGATTCCGACCACACCCCAGGTGTCGACGGCCCCAAGGACGACGAGACGTGGCTTGAGTGGACTGAGCGCCAAAGGGTTGGGGTTCAAACCTGGTCTTTCCCCACGGACGACTTGCGCACCGAGTACCTCCAGTCTGTCTCGAAACGCGACGAGGCGGACGTCTTCGCCCTGCTCAGACTGTTTCTGTTCGAGGAATCATGCTTCGCGAAGGACACCGAATACCTGCACGAGGCCATCTACGTCCGGCGAGACATCGAAGACCCCGACTGGTTGCCAACCGAATATTGGAGGCGGCTCCTGAGGTGGACAGGCGGCGACGCCATGCCCCATCCGAGCATCAGATGGACACTCGATCTCTTGCCTCACTCCCCACAGCAGGCCATCGATGCCATCACGGGTTACTTGCATGTCTATCGTGGCACGCGACCGGGTGGCCGTTCGGAAGGGCTTCTGGACGCGATCGCGATCATCCGTGCGCGCTGGATCGAGGACTTGAGCGCGGGCACTCAGGCGTTGTTTCAGCTCAGCCCGCGAGACCTCGAACTCGTCGTGGCGGCTCTCTACCGACAACTCGGGTACACCGTCGAACTCACGCCCCCATCGCGCGACGGAGGACGGGATGTGATCGCAACCAGAGCGCTACCAGGGCAAAGTGACGTCGTCGAGATCGAATGCAAGGCACACACCTCGCCCGTCGGAGTCGGTATCGCGCGGCAACTCCAAGGTGTTGTCGCGCGAAGCGGCGCCAACCGCGGCGTCCTCGTCACGATCGGCAGGTTCACGCGCGGAGCCCAGCAGGCAGCCAACGAGGACAGCCGACTCGAACTCGTCGACGGGACTTCGCTCGCACGGATGCTCAACGCGATGTTCGGCCCACTGTGGTACCAAGACCGAGGCTGGATATGCCGAAATCTGAAATAGGGACGCACCGCGCCAGTACTGTTGTAGCGGTCTCGCTCAGTGGCGATCACTGATGTACCCGCAAGCTTGCAGATTCGGTTCGCGGCAGTCTGCGCCATTCATATCCCGCACAGTCAATGTGACGCCGTCAGCAATCATGAAATGTCGCCGTGCGGACAGACCACACGGCGGGGCACTGGGTCCGGTTCAGCGTCGGCCGGTACACGAGGTACTACGCGGCGAGCCTGGCGCGGCGCGGACAAGCTGTCGGTCTGCCAAGGACAGCAGAATCAGACATGTTCACAGCGAGACCCCTTGCCATCGCCCCCGCAGCCGGCGGATCAACGTCGTGTCGCGATGACGCCGTTGGAAATCTGTCTGTGTGAGGCCGACCGACGAAACCGGCCGTCGTATTTCAGTCGCCTAATCACCGCGACGAGTCACATGCGCTTTGTTCAAGTCGGTACGCACGATACTCTGACCGATCTTGGCGACTGGGGGACGATGACATCGACGCGGGCCGGTCACGTGGTCGGCGGCCGTTACCGGCTGGACGCGGAACTCGGCTCCGGCGGGTTCGGGTGCGTCTGGCGGGCCAGAGACCTGACCCTGGACGTCGACGTCGCGATCAAAGAACTGCGGCTGCCACCTGGGATGTCACCGGAGGAACACGCTGAGCTGCTCGCCCGAGCCACTCGGGAGGCACGCAACGCCGCCCGGTTGCGCACGCACGAAAACATTGTCGCGATCCACGACATCGTCCACGAGGACGACCTGCGCTGGATCGTCATGGACCTGATCAACGGCCGCTCCATGGCCGAGCACCTCGCGACGGACGGACCGTTGCCGGCCGACCGGGCCGCGACCGTCACAGTGGCGCTGCTGACAGCGATCGGCGCGGCACATCGGCAAGGCGTCGTACACCGCGACATCAAGCCGGCCAACGTCATGCTCGCGTACGACGGCAAAGTCCTGCTCACCGACTTCGGGACCGCGATCCACCACACCGACACCAGCCTGACGGCCACCGGGATGGTCATCGGTTCACCGGAGTACACAGCCCCCGAACGGCTGCGTGGCACCGATGGCCTCCCGGCCAGTGACCTGTTCTCCCTCGGAGCGACGCTCTACCAGGCGGTCGAAGGCGTGTCCCCCTTCCGCCGCGACACCCCGACCGCGACCCTGACCGCAGTACTGCTCGACCAGCCGCCCGCACCGCGCCGAGCTGGGCCACTCACGCACCTCATCACCCGACTGCTGGACAAGGACCCGAACACCCGGCCCACGGTCCACGACACGCTGGCCATGACGGGCGGTACCACGAGTTCGTCGACACAGACACCGACCAGTGTCATCAGGCATCCGACCACGGTATCCGGCACTCAGGAAGGTACCGGGTGGCGACCGGTCGCAGAGGTACTGACGGTACTCACCGCCCTGCTCGTCATCCTGGTGTTCTGTGGGCGCGGCTTCGACGGCTTCGGGCCCACCGGACCACTGATCGGCTTCGTGATCAACGCGATCCTGACGGGTGCGCTGTGCGCCGGAGCTGCTCGACTCGCTCCGCCACACGCGGAACGAACCACCGTAAGGACCGTCAGCGTCGCAGCGTTCGTCATCGGCGGCCTCGACGCCTTCCTGATCGGGAAGAGCACGATCGAGTTCGCCCCAGTGCTAGCACTGTTCCCGATCACTGTCGCTCTCGTCGCCGCACTGTTTTACGTTTCGGCATCCAGAAAGTCCCGACGCACACCCAAGTAGGGCGCTCCGGATCTGCCTAAATGCATCGGTGGGCCCCCAACTATGAAAAGCGAGCGCCGAGCGTACCTCCCATCATACTCGCGAAAGCGAATCCTCGGCACCTGCTGAAATGTTCACAGCCGCCGATCTGCGCAGTTCGAACGCGACTACAACATTCCGGTGCCCAGGTCAGAGCGTCCACCCACTGAACTAAGCAGTGTCGACCAACAAGTACGCACGAGTACAGCCGGTCGCGCTCAGCGAGACCGCAGCGAAAGCGATCGCGTTCGCCCGCGCACAGATCGGACTCCCCTACGTCTGGGGCGGCAACGGCCCCCAAGACGGCGACGCCGGATTCGACTGCTCCGGCCTCACCACAGCCGCCTACGCCAGCGCAGGAATCGCCCTACCTCGCACCGCTCACACCCAATACCGCGCCACCGCCCGGGTCACCGAAGCCGAACTCCAACCCGGCGACCTCGTCTTCTTCGGCAACCCCGCCACGAAGATCCACCACGTCGGCCTCTATGTCGGCAACAACCAGATGATCGACGCACCCACCTTCGGAAAACCCGTCGGCATCCACCCCATCCGCTACCACGGAGACGACTTCACCGGAGGAGGCAGGGTTTTATGACTTCTTATCCCGCATTGCGGCGGGACCGCGTCCTATCGCAGATGACCGCGTTCATCGATGGCGCCGTGACCACATCTCCTGATTTAGAATATCGTCAATACATCCGGCGAAATCAACGAATGGGTGACCCTCGCCAGAGGATCACCCATTCGAATTCTCGCCACTAGATTCTCGGACTACCTTACATGGCGCGCATCATCTCCGATTTCGCTTCAAAAAGGTCCCGTTGAGAATCATTGACAGGCTCGATGGTCACGCCCGCACGTTCAAGCATTACTAGGCATGCAACAATGAAGCCCCGAGACAGCTCCTTATATGCGCGATTTCGCACCACCGAGCTTGTCAATACTGCCCGCATGTAGTCAGCAAGCTCTTGCGGGTTAACATTATAGTAGTCGGATGTCATCATCGACAATCCGTTACGCACCCCTTTGAGTTCATCGTGGTCGCCCAGAGAATCGGCGATCGCAATGAACAGCTTGCCAACCCGGAGGGCCGGGTCCCAGATCACATCATCGCCTACCGCGAAAACATAGCTCACTACAAGAACTCCAAAAATATTTGCACACCGGGATGTGCTTTACGATAGGTCTCCACTGAGGACTCGATGAGTGCACGGAAGTCAGGAAAGACGCCTGGCTCCATGCGTAGGCCGATTGGCGCATTCCGATACTGCTCCAGTTCTGGGGCATTTGCGCGAGCGTCGAGGTACTTGTCCCACTTTGCAAACACTTGCTTTTGGATCCACTTTTGATCCGCCTCAGCCCAGCCTGTGCCGACAGCACTCTTATCCTCCCAGAGAATCCCGTTTTGCACCTTATCTATATCGGTGATTCTCTGACCTGTGGCGGGATTATGTACATCTACCGGCCCCTGTCCTTCGAGGTTCCCGTGGTTCTTGCCAAGGTTGTTGATGTCGTCAATGGAGCCGTTGATGCCGTCGATCGCCATGGCGAGACCGCCGACAGCCGCTGCGAGCCCGGTCGCGATTGTAGGTCCTGCGGTGAACGCGCAGGCTATCGCCCCGACTGCGCCTCCGATGACTGCCCCAGGGAGTGCGCCGACCCCACCTTCCGGGGCTCCTATGGCAAAGCCGATGGAAGCTCCTGCGCCAATTTCCTCCAGGCAGGAGGTTCCGCCGGCGATGACCATGCTGATCCCACCGAAGGCAGCGCCGACCCCGGCGGCGGTCTCGATGAGATGCTGAATGAGCAGGAGAATGTCGCCAGCGTGATCGCGAACGAACTCCAGCGTGCCCTGCGCGACCGCGTCGATCATGCCGAGCAGTCGGTCAGCGGCGTCTCTGAGCTTGGCCAGGTCAGGTCGCTCCGAGACTCCTGCGGCCGCGGCGTTACGGACGTTCTGCACGGCGCCACGCAGTGCGACCACTTGTTGACGTGCTGCTTCTTCTTGTTGCTTGAGCACTACCGCGTTCTGAGCGGCCGCTGCCTCTTTGCTGGCTTCGACGGCGGACTTGGCCGCTGCGATAGCGTCGGCGTAGGCCTTGGCGGCTGATGCCTTCGCTTGTGCGGCAAATGAGGCTGCCTGGGAGGAGGAGCGTGCGGCTGCGGCGGCTGATGCTTTCGCGGCTTGGGCGCTGCCCTGTGCTTTTGCTGCGGCATCGCGGGCCTGCTGAGCCGACTCCGCGGCGTGGACAGCGGATTGTGCGGCTTGCTCGGCCGAAGCCTTGGCCTCAGCGGCGTACTGCTGGGCCTGGTCGGCCGAAGCCTTGGCCTGCTGAGCCCAGGCCGCTGCCTCGTCGGCCGCTCCTCGAGCGACCGCGGCAGACTGGGCTGCAAGTGCAGCGTTCTGCCGCGCTATTGCGGCTGATTGAGCAGCGTCTGCCAGGTAGCCGTTGATCTGCGCGATGTGACCGTTGGCGTCGGCGTCGCGCAGGCCCGCCTGGAACTGGCCTGCGTTGAGGAAGTCCCTCACATAGGACCACGGGCCCGAGAGTGCGGCGTTGGCTGCGGCTTTGACCTCAGGTCCGCCGTTGTTGAGGACCTGCTGGACCGCCACGCGGTCGTCGTCTTCTGCTGCTTTGCGCCAGCCGGTGGCTAGGAAGCCTCGGATGTCTTCGACTGTGCCAGAGAGTGCCCGGTTCGCTGCGGCTTGTGTGATCGGTCCGCCGGTGTTGAGGATTCGCTGGACCGCGATGCGGTCGTCTCGAGTCTTACCGGGGTAGTCGCGTGTGCGCAGGAATTCCTTGACCTGGTCGTAGGTGCCGGCTTTGGCGACGTTGGCCGCGTCACGCTGGGCAGTGACAGTGGCGCTACCGGCGATAATGGCGATGCTGAGCCGATCGTCCTGTTCGGTCGCCGCGGCCACGCCTGTCTGCACGAATGTGGTCACCTCCGACGCAGTTCCGCCGAGAGCCGCCATCGCCGCGAGTCTCACCTGCGGGCCGGCACTGCGCCACAGCCGAACGGCAACTTTACGTCCGTCGGCGACGGCGATATCAGGCGCTGTGCCCGGATTACGAGCTTCGGCAAGCAGGCGTTCGGTCTCGGCATCAAACTGCTCAGCTTTGTTGCCGGTCCACTGCGGCTCGGCAACGCGGTCCAGTTCGGCCTGCTTAGCATCGGCCGCGTCCCGCATACCCTGAGACTGCTGGGCTGCGAGGCGCTCAGCATCGACCTTGCGCGCCAGGTCAGCAGTGTGCTTGGCCTGGTCCGACGCGGCCTGGGCGCTGTCGGCTTCGTTCTTCGCCTCGTCCGCCGCAGCCTGGGCTCGAGCTGCGGCTTGTTCTGCGGTGTCCGCTGCGTCTGCGGCGGCCAAAGCGGCGTCAGCGGCAGCCCTGGCGTGTGCCGCGGCATCCATGGCGGCTTGCCGTGCTTGCTCGGCGTACGTGGCGGCTTCGTTGGCGATCGCCATTGCGACACCGGCCGCACGCTTTGCTTCATCTGCGTTGCGCTGGGCCCGAGCAGCAGCGGCAGCGGCCTGACCAGCGCTGGCTCCGGCTCGATGCGCCCAATCGTCGGCATCCTTGGCGGCGTTGGCAGCAGCTGAGGCATCGCCCGCTGCAGCAGCAGCGGCTTGCGCGGCTACAGCGACCTGTTTGACCGCGTCTGCGGCACGCGCGACTGCGTCGGCGGCATTGACTGCTCCATCTGCTGCGATGCGTGCATCCCGAGCGGCGTCGCGAGCGGCGTCGACCTTTCCGCGGTCGATGGATGCAGCGGCCGCGGCATTGCGTGCGTTGGCAGCAGCTTTCCCCGCCATCGACGCGGCCCACGCGGCTTGCGCTGCCGCGGTCGACGCCTCGCGAGCGGCGTTGCTCGCCGCGACGGCAGAATTGATCGCCGTCTGGGCGGCCTGAGCTGCACGGTTAGCCGCGTCCGCGGCGCGGGTAGCGGCGCCCGCAGCGTCAGATGCGGAATTCTGTGCCAGCCGGGTCTCCTCAGCGGCTTTCTCTGCCGCCGCCTTCGCTGCTGCCGCTGCGGCCACGGCCTCGTCCGCGGAGTCCTTCGCCGTCTGGGTCAGCACTGCGGAGCGCGCTTGCGCCCCCTGCGCCAGGTCCGCGAGCTGCGACACCGAAAGCGTCTCCTGGTCGCGTTGCACGGCGACCAGGTACCCGGAACTCAGGAAGAGTCGGACATTCTCGATGCTCGCCGCTGACAACGCGTAGTTGGCGGCCTTCTTCACCTCGGGGCCGCCGGTGTTCAACAACCGCTGCGTGGCGATCCGGTCGTCGGTGTCCTGGGCTCGCTGCCACCCACTGCCGAGGAACGCCATCTGGGCATCTTGATTGCCGTTGAGTGCGGCGTTTGCCCCCGATTTGACCGATGGCCCAGTCGCGGCGGTCAGCAGTCGCGTGATCTTGATTCGCAGATCGTCGCGCCATGGCTGCTGCCAGCCGGTGTTGAGGAAGGCGCGGACGTCGGCGATCGAGCCGCTCAACGCGCCGTTGGCTGCGCGCTGCGTCGCCGGTCCGCCGGTACCCATCATCCGCTGTACGGAAACACGGTCTTCGCGTTCCTGTGCCGTCACCAGCCCCGCGGTCAGGAATGTATGCACGTCCTGGTCTGATCCGCACAGAGCGGCTTCCGCCGCGCGCGCCACGATCGGGCCGCCGGTCTTCATCAACGCGGCGGCCTGTTGACGTTCGGTGGGTGGCGGCGGGTCGTCGGCTGCGGACGCTGGTGTCGCCACCACCCCGATCATCACCGCAGCAGCGACTACGACTGCCGTCGCCGCGCGCAATCTCCCCCTGCCCAACAAGCTTTGTTTCACTAGTGTTCGTCCCCTCTCTAGGAACACGCCGACCTCCCAGCACGGCTGGCGTTTGCGTTGTCTAAGCACGACACCGGTGAAGTTTCGCGCCCATTCCCGGCCGTTCCAGGCATTCCCAGGGTAGAGATCGTCCGCAACCCAAATAAGAACCGCGCCTCCATGCCCTAATGGTTGCGTTCGGACACGACAAACACCGCCTCGCGATCAATGACGCAAGGCGGTGATGGGCGACTCAGCAGCGATCCCCCCACCCCTCCTTGTCGACACGCTAGTGATCAGGTCAAGGCGCTCGCGTGGGCCAATCGGGTGGTCTCAACCACTGCTTTGTCACATCGGACATTCGCCTGAATTTCCTTGACGCGATCGGAAACCCGCGCATACGTTCTAGCGCGTCGTCACAAGAGGGCCACTCGTTGGCTTGGGGGGTGCGACACACTTCCTGACGTGCCACCTCCTGCGGCGACGCTTGCCTCGTTGACCACAGAACAGGAGTCCACACAGGAATGCGTTCCCCCACAAGATTGCTCGTCGTCGTCTCAACCGTCGGCGCCGCGTTGACAGCAGCAGCCGCCGTTGTCGGTGCGAGTGTTTCGGCTATCGCCGCGCCCGCTGACGACACCCAACCTTCCGCCGTCGAGGACGGCGCCTACCCCGGCGCCGACCAGATCCTGCGCGACCGGGGTATCACCCTGATCAGCGGCGACGGCCACCTGCAGCTGACAACCTGCGGCCTGCCCGGACTGGTCGAAGTGCACGCAGACGCCAACCAGGATCACGACCGCGACCCCGGTCACTTCTGCTTCAAAGTCTCCGGTCCCACCGGCTATCTCAAACTGCAAATTGCCGATGCCTACCAAGTGATGGGTGACGATCACAGCGTCCAGGCAACGGTGACCGTGAAAGGCCAGACCAGCACGGTGAACGTGGCAAAACATGGCTGGACCGGAATCGGCGTAGGTGCCGGACCGGATCCGGCCATGCTCGTCGAACTCAAAGCAGCACCTTAATCGGACAAAACCAACCAATCTCGACAGTCTTTCTTGGAGGGGGATCCTTTCGATGTCTTACCCACGCCCAGCCAGATATCTGGCGGGCACAGCCTTTCTCGCCATAGGCGGTTTGCTTCTCGCACCGGCCGCGCACGCCATCTCGAACAGCACCGAGGCCGCCAACGGCACCTACCTGTTCACCGCCAAAGTCACTATGGACGGCCGCGCCTGCAGTGGTGCGCTGATCGACCCGCGGTGGATCATCACAGCCGCGAGCTGCTTCCCGGACAACCCGCAGGGCGGGACACCCGCAAAACCAGCAACCGCCACGATTGGGCGCACTAACCTCACCAGCACCACGGGGCATGTCACCACCATCGCCGCTCTTGTCCGGCGACCGGACCGTGACCTGATGCTCGCCCGCCTCGACGCAGCGGTCACCGACGTCCCCCCGCTCACGTTGAGCACGACCGCCGCAGCGAGCGGTGAGGCGTTGCGGGTGGCGGGATATGGCCGCACCACCACCGAGTGGGTGCCTGACCTGCTGCACACCGGCACTTTCCGCGCCAACGCCTCCACGGCGACCACCGTGGCACTGACCGGTGACAACGGCACCGATACGTGCAAAGGCGACGCCGGCGGACCCGCGTTCCGTGAGGTAGGCGGCCGGGCGGAACTGGTCGCGATCAGCAGCACCACGTGGCAGCACGGCTGCCTCGCCGTATCCGAGACCCGCCAGGGCAGCACAGAGGCGCGCACCGATGACCTCAAAGCATGGATCCAGCAGCAGGTCATTGACCAGCAGGCCATGGTGCTCACCGCGACGGCGACCACCAAGCACACGGTCAACCTGACCTGGAAGCCGAACGCGGGCCAGAGCTACGCCAAATATCGAGTCTACGGCGCCACCACCGCCGAGGTGCCCCTCACTCCGGCGACACTGCTGGGTTCTCCGACCACACCGAAGTTCACCCACACTGGCCCGCTCGGGCCCCGGCAAACCTGGTACTACCGGGTTGTTCCGGTGACCGCAGCTGGACAGGACGGCCCTGTGACCACAGTGGCCTCGGCGACCACAAAGCCCGTGCCCGTCAGCGACTTCACCGCGGACGGACGTGACGACATCGCGGCGGCGTACTACTACGACGACGAGGACACTGGGCTACTGCAATGGAACGCCACCCAGAACGCTCCGGGACTGAGCACCTTCAACTCTCAATGGCGAAGCGGGGCCGGCAACTGGAACGGCCCGAACTGCCGCTGGCTCTCCGGTGACTTCAACGGCGACAGCCGCAGTGACGCCGCCGCGTTCTGCGGCTACCCCGAGCTCAACCAGACCAAGCTGTTCGTCTGGTACGCGACCCCGACCGGCCTCGGTGAACCGGAGGAAAAGTGGGACAGCGGCGAGGGGCAGTTCATCGCCGACCAGGCGCACTGGGTGGCCGGTGACTTCAACGGCGACGGCCGCACCGACCTCGCTGCCGCCTACGGATATGCAGGCTCCACCACTTCCCTGTTCACCTGGTACGCCACAGCAAACGGCTTCGGCCCGCCGACGGAAACCTGGGCAAGCGGTGACGGCCAGTTCAACGAGAAGCAGTCCCGCCTATTCGCCGGCGACTTCAACGGCGACGGACGCACCGACATCGGCGCCGCGTATGACTACAGCGGCTCCAGCAGCGCGATCTTCACCTGGACCGCGACCACGACCGGACTCGGCGCCCGCGAGCAGAAATGGGCCAGCGCGCCAGGAGCATTCGACGCGAGCAGGGCACGCTGGCTCTCCGGTGACTTCAACGGAGACGGCCGCAGCGACATCGCTGCAGCCTTCGACCAAGATCACGACCACGCCGTGACAACCCTTCTGGTCTGGGACGCCACCGCCACCGGATTCAGCAACCAGGCCGAACGCTGGAACAGCGGAACAGGAAGCTTCGACGCCCGCCAGGCGCAGTGGACAGTCGGCGACTTCGACGGTGACGGACGCAGCGATCTTGCGGCCTTCTACAGCTATCCCAACACCCACGGCGCCATCCACATGTGGCACGGCACCACAACCGGATTCGACACCAAAACCGTGCCATGGGAAGGCACTGTCGATGAACTCACCGCATCAAAGGCCCACCTTCTCTGACATCGACTAACCCAGACAACAGTAGGGAGTGCCGTCCCCGGCAGGTGGTGGCACTCCCTACTGTTGTCGCCGCCGGAGAAAAGACTGTTCGGCAGGGTGCTCGAGATTTCAGCGGGGCCGCATGATGGTTGCCGCTCGGTTCACGGGCTTCGGGGACTTGAGCCGTCCGGCCGATTGAATTCGCCCGTTCTTGACTACCCAGCTAATCACGGTCGCGTGGTCGCACGCGTATCGAAGCGTGACGGTGGGCCAGTCATCCAGTTCGACGAAGACGCCAGCGCGTCTCGACGCGTCTTGCTGACACTTTGGCGCGGCGCACCGCTCTGGCTCACAGCGTTGACTACAGTCCAAAGTGGGGGATTGTCGACAGAAAGAGAATCCGATGGCACAGAAAGTCCTCGTCGAGATGATCGACGACCTCGATGGTGAAACCGCCACGCAGACCGTTCCGTTCGGCCTGGACGGTGTGACGTACGAGATCGACCTTTCCGACACGAACGCGACCCGGCTGCGCGAGGCGCTCGCGAGGTTCGTCGACGCCGGAACGCGAACCGGCGGACGCAAAATCCGCCTCGCGACAGGACAGACAGCCTCAGTGTCGTCCCAGCTGGACCGCGAGAAGTCTC
This sequence comes from Amycolatopsis sp. NPDC059657, assembly GCF_042734395.1. Classification (NCBI taxonomy): domain Bacteria; kingdom Bacillati; phylum Actinomycetota; class Actinomycetes; order Pseudonocardiales; family Pseudonocardiaceae; genus Amycolatopsis; species Amycolatopsis sp. NPDC059657. The sequence continues at coordinate 88,691 of NZ_JBHWEB010000025.1, forward strand.
GCAGGATCCGCGAATGGGCGCTCGCTCAAGGGTACGAGGTTTCCGCGCGTGGTCGCTTGGCCGGGGAGATCGTCGACGCCTACGAAACGGCTCAAGCCGCCCCGGTCGTGGTCGAGAAGCCTGCGGTCAAAGCAGCTGTCAAACGAGGACCTCGCAAGAAGGCCACGGCAAAGTCGTAGTTCTGTTGGGTTCTGCGGTCGCGATACCGGAAACCGCGACCGCGGAACTCGCCAACGCACATCAGGTTCGCACCAACCGACGGGTCCTTCGCCAGCCTTCACTTGGCGTCCGGTTTCAATGATCCAGCGAGGCTACGTTGCAGGCTTCTGGTCGTCGATGAGGTTGTACAGCTGCCCGCGGCTGAGGCCGACCTCGCGTGCGATGCGGATCCTGGGAACTCCGTCAGCGTCGGCTGCGCGGATATCTGCCAGCCGTCCTGCTCGTTCGGAGTCTAGCTGGGTGTTCAGGGTTTCCTTGACGACGCGCAGTGTTTCCTCAAGGGTGCGGGCGCTGTCGAGGGCATGCTCGATGGCTTTCACCCGCTCTCGCCGGCTGTGCAGCACCGCGATGTGCTCTTCCTTCTCCATGGCGATGCACCTTGCTCTCGGCGGTAGGGGTCGCTGACTGGCCCCACTCGGCTAGCAGCCCACTGTTCAGCACAGTGTCACATAAGACACCCGCGCATGACAGACAAGCTCCCCGGTCCGTGTCAGCGCGGATGTCCGTCACCTTGGCTGGCAGGCTCCCATCCAGGTATGGCGGCCGAGGTCGTAGAGGAGGTGCTTTCGGTGTTGCCAATCGGGCATGAGGTGGTGCATCCGCTGTCGCCAGGCTGGTCCGTGCGGCGTGCCCGGCGGGTTGGTGGCGTGGGCTAGTTCGTGGACGAGCACGTACTCGGTCACTTGCTCAGACAAGCCGAACAGCGGCCAGTGCAAGGTCACCAGGTGCGGTGCTTTCTGGTAGATGCCCCAGTGACGACTCCCTAGGTCGCGGACCGCGTAGCGCAGCCCACGAAGGCCCGTCAGGTGCCGGTACTTGGCACCGTGTTCGCGCGCCCAGTCCAGCCCATGTGTGCAGTACAGAGCGATGATCGCTTCGCGCATCACCTCGGGATCGGCGCGACGGACGCTGAGCAACCCATCAGTGCCGGCGTCGACCTGCGCTGGCTGTCCGTCCGCGGTGAGGCGCAAGTGATAACGCTTGCCGAGCAAGTCGAAGGTTTCACCGTCAACGAGGGTCTTCATTGCGAAGTCAGGCGCGAGCTGTTGTGCGCGCTCCCGGTTACGGGCAATCCAGGCTCGCTCCGCGGCGACGAAATGCGCAACGCGATCGACCGGTACATCGGGCGGCACGAGGACGGTGACGGTGCCCGCAGGTCCGATCTCGATGCCGATGGATCGACGGCGGGGCCGTCGATCCACTGTGATGGCCCAGTCGCCGGGCAGACCGAGGTGAGCGAGGGCATCGAGGTAGTGCTTGGTCTCGGTCATCGCAGGCCTCGGGATTGGAGAAGATCATCGACAGAGGTCGAGGTGATCGCTGCCGCCCCGCCTGCCCGCAGGAGCTCGTTGGTTCCAGTGGACTGCCAGCTGGTGATCGGGCCGGGAACACCCCGCACATGGCGCCCCAGGACGCACGCGGCGTGAGCAGTCACGAGAGCGCCGCTGCGGGCGCCCGCCTCCACGACCACAGTCGTCGAGGCGAGTGCCGCGACCAGCCGGTGCCGAGCGACATGCCGGGACCTGGCTGGTGTCCTACCAGCCGGGTACTCGCTGACCACCAGACCGCCACAGTCCAGAACCCTGCTGATGAGCTGGCCGTTTGACTGCGGATACGCGACGTCGGTGCCGCACGGCAGGACGGCGATCGCCGGGCCCTCCCCCACGACCGCGCCGCGCATGGCTTCGGTCTCGATGCCGACCGCACCCCCGGTGACGACGGTGACGCCGGCGTGGGCGAGATTGACGCCGAGTTCGGCGGCGACGAACGCTCCGTAGTCGGTGGCAGCGCGGCATCCGACGACGGTCACCGCCGAGCAAGTGAGGTCGGTAAGCCTGGCGCTCCCGCGAAGCCAGAGCCCCAGGGGAACTCCGAGGCCATGCTCGGCCATACCGCGCAGAAGGTGGTGTGGCCAGTCGTCGCCTTCCGGGGTCACCAGCCTGGCAGCGCCCGACTCGATCACACTCACATCGTCATCCACGGTCGCGTCGGGGTGGACGATCTCCGCGAGGACGGCGGGTGGCGCGGTGCGACCGCGGATCCGGTTGACGGCTTCGACGACGCCGTGGGCGGCGACGAAATCGTGTACTGCCGGGGCGGGTGGTTCGGTCGCGTTGAGCAGATACAGACGCGCGAGCACGTCGACGGTGATGGTCATGGCTACTCCTTGATCAGGTGTGAACGGGCGGCTGCGGGTGCCCGGTGCAGGCGGGTTCAGGACTCGCTGCGGTCGTGCAGCGGGATGGGCAGGCTGTGGCCGACAAGGTCGCGCCACCGGGAGTCGGTGGAGTGCACGAACGCGCCTGACGCCATCAGCCACCTTCCTGGCGGCGTGTCGGCGGGCCGGGCGACATGACGGCCGTACTCGAACAGCAGGAACACCCCGGGCATGTCGTCGGACGGTTCGGCAACACGGGCGAACGCAGGAAGGTCGCGGTCCGGTCCGACGCCGAGAACGACAACGTGACGGGTGCGAGCGGACAGGCCGCCTCGAGGCGAGTGATACGGGCCGATCAAGACCTGCGCGCGCAGCCCCTTCGGCTGCGTGGACGTCTGAACGCTTGCGCCGTAGCCGCAGACCTGGTCCACGGAGGTGATACCCCACGGCGTGCCGACGTAGGCGGGCAGCACTTGGTAGGCGGGAACCGCACGCGAACCGTGCGGGATCATGGTGGCCGCCTTGGCCGGGAGTTGAGCGAGGACCGTGGCGCGGAGTTGCCGCGTCCACGCGGCGGCCGTGCCGGTGTGCCAGGTGAGCGCGCGGCTGGATCGGCGTTCGTAGCAGTCGATCAGGCAAAGCACGGCGGCCGGGTGGAACGGTTGCCCGGCAAGCTCGACGTGGCGGCCTGGCGGGTCGTCGCCGCCATCGCGCACTGTGCGCGCGGCGACGTGTTCGGCGTACAGCATCCGGCTGATCGCGGTCAGGTCGTCACAGGGTTTGATCAAGCCAAACTGGAGCGCGGCATTGACGAGTCCGTCGACATGCGCGCGGTGCAGCTCGTAAGGTTCCACGATGAGATCCTTTCTATACTTGGAGAAATAGGGCTGGTTGGCGGTCGAAGTTTGCGAGTCACCAGCGGGGAGGGCGAGCGGCGTCGCGGTTAGCTGAATGCGGCGACGTGGAACCGGTAGCCGGGAACGGCGTAGCGCCCGTCCGCATCCGGTGCGGTGCGGCTGACTTCGGTGAACACGCCGTTGCCGTGGCAGTAGCGACGCACGAGGTCGTCACCGTCGACGATGAGGCGGTGCCAGTCGCCACGTCCGTAGGACACGAAGGTGGTTCCCTCGATGAGTTCGGGCAGTTGGTCTCGCGTGACGCGCGGGATGACGTGCCCGTCGGTGTCGTAGTGGTCGGCCAAGACGGCGGGCAGCCCGAACAGTGGACTGCCGTTGCAGGTAAGGCTGAGCGTGACGACTACTGCGGTGCCGAGTGGGTTGTCGGGCATCGGTTCGCTGCGTGTCCAGCCCCATCCTTCGATGCGGTAGCGACCGCGTTCGTCTGCTGTCACGGTGTCGACGTGGTTGTTCTCGTTGTCTATCAGGTGCAGCACGTCATTGGTGAATGTCGCGGTCCAGGATGAGAACGGCACGAAGGTGTGTGCGGTGTTGAGCCATCGGACAAGTTCGGCGACGACCGGCGCGCGGAAACCGGGGATCTCGGACCCGTTCCACAGCTCTTGTTCGACGGTCGCCGGGAAGCCGGGGCCACCTGTGTCCAGCCACACCAGTACCTCATCCGGTTGCGGCGCGCGGGCGTCGGTGGTGATGTTCATGGGTGGTGTCTCCATTCGTGTGGTTGTCCTGTGTGGAGGATTTGCGTGGCGCGCGGTTCGATCTGCCTGGTCACAGCTACAGTTCGTGTGCCGCTGAACCATCGGTCCACTCGTGTGCGGTGAGCGTGCGGGGGAGGTAGCACCGGCAGTAGTCGCCGGGTTCGTAGCAGTCCTGGCAGAATCCGCACGCACGGCAGAATCCGGTGACGGTGTCGATAGAGGAGGACCAGTGGCACACGGCGCAGACTTCGTCGGTCGCGACCTGACTTGCGCCGGTCACGGGGAAATCAAGGTAATCGTTGTTCGAGTACCAGGTCCCGTTGTCCCAGATTCCCCTGTGTTCGTTGAGAAGGTAGGCGTTGCGCCGGTATCGCCTGTTGACGGTCAGGATGACGATCTTGTTGTTCGGTCCCATCCAGTTCTCCAACCGCGCGCGGCCGCGTTGGGTACTGAACGATCCGCACGGCTTCTGTGGCAGGAAATCCTCAGCGGCGATGCGCGTGTCACAACGCCGATCCCCCGCCCTCGGTCGCACCTTCCAGGGAAGGATTCCGTTGTGCGCAAGCACAGTGTCTCGGTCACCGCCGACGCGGAACGGATGACAGTTGCCAGTTCCACGCTTGCCGTGAGTGCCAAACCGGCTGTGGAACAGGGCCGGGCCTGCCGGGTGCTTGTGGCGCAACTTCGCGAACTTGGCGATCATCCTCTCCGCAGTCATGCCGCGCCCGACGATGAGCCGTTGTCCGTCGACGATGGCGAACCCGTGTCCGTCGTCGTTGATAAGTGCGCCGTTGGCGAGTGCGTCGGTGTCGGGCAGGACGCCGGATGGCAGGAAGGTCAGCATGCACATGCGAGTTCCTCCAGTTCGGAGGTCAGGGGCGCGTACTCGGGATGCAGGCGCAACCAGGTCGTGAATGCGGACCAGGCCCAGCCGCCCGCCCGTGTGATGGCGGCGATGCTGAGTTCGCGGGTGTACTCGACCGATGCCGCCGCCAAGGCCAAGGCGGCTTGAACTTGCTGCGGGTTAAGGGAGCTGGCGAACACGCGCAGTTCGAAGGTGTCATCGTTCTGGGTGTTGATCGCTTGGTATCGCGCGGCGCCTTTGATCCCCTTGGCGTACTCCTTGACGTTCTTGCGGTCGGTCTCGCTGAACGCGGCCCACTGGCTACTGACGCGCCGGGCGACCGTAGTCACCTTGGAGGCGTTGCGGTGCAGGAGTTTCATCCATCGGTAGACGTGCGCCGGGGAGTCGAACGCGGCCCGGCTGATGTGCACATGTAGTCCGTTCCCGTACGCGCTGCAGCCTTCCCGGCGCAGGTCGGCAAGCATGGCCCACGGGAAGCGTTCCATGGCCCAGCCGTAGGACATGGGGTGCGTGACGATCTCAAAACCGTGATCGATCGAGCAGTCTTCTTTGAGGTAGCCGAGACCCTTGAGATGTCGCACGGCGACGTCGGCGCAGTCTTGCGTGAGTCCGGTTGGTGTGTTGATTTCGATTTCCGCGCCCAGGAAGAGTGGGCCGGTGCCGTGAAACTCGGGATATGGCTTATAGCTGTAGTCGTGAACGCCGTCGACGTACTCGTCACGGTCCTCTTCGCAGGACTCGCAGTAGTCGCCGCCATCGATGAGGTCGCCGCAGCCTTCGCAACCCCAGTAGTCGATCGCGCAGGAGTCGCACAGGTCGGAACCGCTGGCTGTGCCACGGACGGTCTCGGCATACCGGTCACAGGCGTCGCAGAAATAGAAGTAGTTGCGCGCGCAGTAGGAGCAGATGTCACCGCCGTCCGTCGTCTCGGAGGTGTCGGCGGTGCGGGTGTCGCAGTGGTCGCAGACGGCATAGTCGTCGGCACACGTTTGACAGGCGTTCTTGCCGTAGACAGGGGTTGTCTCGGCGGTCTCGTTCCCGCAGAGGTCGCACGTGTCCTGATGTCCTATAGTTGAGGTGGGCATAGCAGAGCTGCCTTCTGATATGTCAAGAGTCTCGGCGGGGATTGCACTCCCTGCCGAGACTCGTTTTGCTAAGACGGCTTGTCGTGTCCGCGCGGTGGCGCGTCCGCGAGTGCCGAAAATTCAGAGGCCATGGATGAGGTGTTCAAGCCCATGGCGCGGCTGGCTACCAGTCGCCGACAGTGCAGACCGGGCCACAAGTCCCGGTGTCGTGTAATCCGCCGGGCGCGAAGTGAGCGCGAAGGGCGGTCAGGCCTTGCTGTTCGTCGCGTTCGCGGTCTTTCCGTCGCCGTGCTCCTGCCCATTCGACGGGAGGCGCACCGGCGAGTAGCTGATCGCAGCGGGGGCATCCGGGCGTTTTGCGACCGAACACGGGCCCGCCGCACGTGTGTTTCAGAACGGGTTCCATGATCTCACCTTTCGCTGTAGCGGATGACTTGCTCTGGTTTCCTTGCACGCCAAGGGCGCGGTGATCGCGTGCGTATGCGGCCGCGCCGTTGGCGTGCTGGTGGTTGTCGTGAACGTGTTTGGGTGGCCCACTCTCACCGGGCCGAACGGTCCGCCCCCGCTGCATTCCTGTCATCCTTTGGATCACGACGTTGTCTCTAGGGTCGTGGCGTGAGTCACGCTCGCCTAGGTATCCCCACGGGTGCGGTGTTATGTCGCGCGGTCTAGGTATCCACACCCGCCACGCTTTTCCGTGCCGTCAGGCACGTCGGATAGCCCCATTAATCTGTCCCGCTCTCGCGGTGAACGCTCTGCACGTTCGTTGACCTCTTATCGGACCTTGCTTTCGACACTGGCTTATGCACCTAGGGGCGGCATTCCATCCGTGGACGGATGGCGCGGACACATCTGGCACTCATAAGCGCGGATCACGCAAGGAACGTGGGCTATTCGCTCTATTCCAGCGAGCCGCAAGCGGCTTGCTGGTCGTTCACAACGGACGGCAGACTCTCCGTTCCGATGATCTCGGGTGGCTCACTCGCGGGATTTCGATTCCCGGTCTTCGCGATTCCCAGATCTTCACTCCCAGACTGTTCACCGTACCTGTCTAGTAAGACATAGTGACTAGACAGTCGCAACCCTCAAAGTTCTCTCGTGATCATTCCGTTACCTATGTCCAGGTTGCGCCTTGGACCACCGAAGCAAGACGCAAGGAAACAAGCGCAGGAGACCGCCCAGGGGCGCTGTCCGACGCACGAAAACCGCAGACAGGCACCCGAGAACCGCGACGGCAGGCGCGGCAGCTCACGCGCGCTTGACCATCAGGACGATCACAGCGTCACCAGCCTTTCGGCTCACCCTCCCAGCCCCCGGCCCTCAATCTCGGCGAGCGCGACGCGGGCCGATCGGGAGGGTGCGCCGACCAGCACCGTGATCGGCGGAGCAGCACGCGCCGGCCGCGCGGCGTTAAGAGGTCGAATGCTCGATGTTCGGAAAGGCGAGGAAGACGAAGGGCGCAAAAACTGCATGAGTCGGCCACCGCTTCAATAGTTTCCACCTCCGGGCCGACTGTTCACTTGCCTACTGGCACCGAAGTCTGGCCCCACGCGGGTAGGGGCAAAATCTGCCGCCACCTTGGGCAGCGCGGGCGCGACCCCCTTCCCGTCTAGCGGGTAGGCGGATAGGTAAACGGAAAGGTAGTGGGATTAGTAGGTGAATCGACCTGCAGGATCTCACGTCTGACTTCATTTTATCAGCGGCGATTTCATCTCAGCTTCTCTTGTGAAAAGTGGTTGAGACTAGGCCGCCTGGGGGTGACGTTCCCGACACGCCGCGGTTGCTGCGGGCCCGCGTCAATTTCGACGCGTTGATTCTAGCATTGCCGTGGCGGACTTTCGCTTGCATAAGGGGCAAAATTATTACTCGGAACTGCTGCGGTTCCAACCCTGTGAACGGGGGTAATCCACTCCGGACCAGCCCCCGAGATCACCTGCATTCTACCCATGATCAACGACCGCTACACGACAAACATCCACTGGGTTACGAGGTAGCGTCTAGCCGGAGCCAAAGAGCGCTCCAAGTCGGCCTACGTCCGAGCGAGATCGTTCAGGTTGGTTACCAGGAAACCGGCGACGAGTTGCCCATTAGAGTTCAGCACTGGATCGACACACGCTGCCGCGCCGTCGGTGCTGGCACGAGTCATGAACAGGTCGAACTGTTCATCTGTGGCTACGATGGTGGCCGATACCGACGCAGGCATGTCGACTCCTGCGATCTTCCAGTTTGCTGTCATTTCGTCGAAGCGCAACGGGTTGGTGAGCAAGATCGGCATCTGCAGGATCGTGAAGAGTTCCCCCGTCTCGGGGTCGTTCAGGTAGAACAGTGGGGCGTAGTAGTTCTCGGCCACACTGTAGGCAGAGACGGTTGCTTCGGTGATTTGAACTGCTCGATGTGTCAGGACTTCGGGCGGATTCGGATCTTCCGCTGATATGACGGCCGACCGCTGGCCGTAGCCGCGCAATCCATAAACCAGCGGATTTCCCCTGGCAGACGTCTTCTGAAGGGACTCATTCAACTTCGTAGCCATCTGTCTGGTCTGTTGACGGCTGCCTCTGTGAACATGTCCTCGAACGAGGACGTATCTGGTAGAGCCGTCAGCGAGGTCGTACTCGACCGCCCATCCACCGGTCGTGGCTGCGCTGTTCGTCGGGTTCCAAGCAAAACGCAGAAGAGCACCAGCACCAGCGAGATCCTGTGAACGCCAGGCAGCCTGCCCGGCCCGGAGTTGACGGATCCATGTGCTGATGTCGAAGTCGATCAGGGAAGTAGAGATAGGGAAACCGTCCACACGGAGCACTCCGACAACGCGGTGTGTGGGATGGAGACAACCGCGGTGGACGATCCCGACCTGGTACGGATGGTTAGCCTCATCGACTTCTATCAAGTAGGCCCTGTTCTGGGAGATGACTCGACCGCAGACCAAGCAGGCCATAGGACGAGCAGCGGCCATGAGGGCAGCGTTAAAGGCGGCTGCGTGCGCCTGTGCGAGGGGCGTGTTGTCGAGATCGCCAAGGCTGGTCTCGAACACAGTGGCGGCCTTGTCGCTGATCTGGCTGGCGAGCCCATCTTCGAGCTCGCGAATCATGCCGCTGTAAGTCGCGGTGCGCCGTAGTACGCGCCACCGAACACCTTCGGTCAGATGTACGAAGCCGTCAATAAAGTGGAGGCGCCGAGCGCCAGTATCGTCGAAGCGACGAAACTCAGCTAAACAGACACGCCCCTCCGCGTCTTCACCCAGCAACACCTCCCGTCCCATCAATGCGCCGCCTTGAAATTCGAACGGAGGCTCGGCTTTGTCCGGGATAGGCGAGGCAGCCTCTGTTGTACTCTTGACAGTGAGTAGCGTGCCGAATCGAGCGGTGAGTCCGGATTGATCGATCGACATGCGGTCGCGGGACAAGGATAGGCACGTGGCGACAAGGCTGTGCCACAACGGCAAGGGGGCGTCCCGTGTAACTGTGGAGAGGGCAGTCAGCGCCATCCGCTCCCCGGTGGCATCTTCGGAGACATCGATTGTCTCGACGTACACGGCTCGGAGGATCTCGTCGAAAGTCCGGGTATCACAACGCGCGCCACTGGCGATCTCGTATTCCCGGAACACATGATCCCTAATGACATCCATTGTCTGGCGCTCACTCTTGGTGAGTGGGTTGGCCTCAGCTCCAGTCGGACTGAGCCGATATGCGTGGCACAGCTTTTTGAGTTCTTGACGGATCCTTGTCGATGCCGCCGACGAAACGGCAAGGACGTACCTATCGCCCTCACGGTAGTCGCGGTGCGCTACGACAACCTGGCGTACGAATTTCGCGAGCTCAGAGTCGACCCGACTCGATAGCGCGATCGAGTTCTTCGCCTGGATCATGACGCGTCCTCGGTGAAGCTCCAGGGTTATGTCATCGACGGCATTGGCCGTCTCGAAGCGAACCACACGTGGGACCTCGCCCACTCCGCCGAGCCCGAATGAGCCCAGGTCAACCACGTCGGCGAGCATACTGACCAGCGCCAAAGCGCCAACCCGCGCTTGAAAGTCCATGCCTGAGTTGACTGCTGCGCCTCCGCCGACCACGTTCGGATCATAGCTCTAAGTGTCTGCGCCGTAGACCTCGTGGCCGGCGATCCACCCGGTCCCGACGCCCAGCGCCGAGAGCACGCCCGATCAGGGTCCTCGCCAACACGGGCTTCGTTGCGAACGCGGTGCCAGCGCGACCTCGGCGATGAGACCCTACAATGGCGTTGCCTACACGCGGAGCCGGGAGGGCAGCTGCGGTATTCCCCGCGCTGCGAGCACATAGCCCGCCCAGCGAATTCACTCGTGCCCGTTTCTTGACTTTTGGGAAGTCGACGTACTTCACAGGAAAGTACCGGTAGCCTTTCCATAGTAACGCAGAATATCCGCTGGCGGATTCCGTGTCCACTCACTCCCTCGTCGCGACAGCAGCCGTTGCTTAGCTGGCGCGCGGCACTTGCTGTCGATGATTGCCGTGCTGTTGCTGAAGATTGTTCGCCAGCGCAATGGTGCTGGGATTGGGACGTTCGCCGATTCCGGCGAGTGTGCTGGTGAGCAGGGCGAGGGTACGCGGGATGTTGTCGTGGCGTCCGAGGCGGGCTTGGATGCGCATGAGGTCGCGGTAGATGGCTTCGTTGCATGGGTCGATGCCGCGGGCGCGTTCGAGCAGGTCGAGCGCGTCGGCCGGGTCATCGCGGGTGGTGGCGTGGATGATCTCGCTGTAGGCATCGAGGATGGCGCGGCGAAGTTCTTCGCGCGGCGGGTCGATCCAAGCCGCGGTGAGGCCGTCTGCGAGGTCTGCGGGATAGAGGTCGATGGCGGCGCGCAGCGCGGCGATCCGCGCGGCCGCGTTGGGCGTGCGGCGGGAGCGCGTGAGCGCGTCGTTGAGCTGCCAGAGGTCGACGTCGACGACGGCCGGGTCGAGGCGATAGTGGCCGTCGCCGGCGAGAGTCACGTTCGTCAAGGTGTCACCGGTGGCAGCGCGTAAAGCGCGGCGCAGCTGCGACAGGGTGGCGCGGAAGCTGTTGTACGGCCTATCGCCGGGTGCGTCCGGCCACAATGTGGCGGTCAGCCACGCGCGCCGGGCCCCGTCCGGGTGCAGGGCGAGGCACAGCAGGATTTCCCTTTGACGTGGCGAGAAAGCATCGATGATGTCCGCCTGCCCGGCTGCGCTGTGCAGCAGTCGCGGACGACCGAGGACTGTCAGCCGCAGTGGGGGTCGCTCCTGCGGCGCTGGACCGGTCGGGGTCCCGGCGTCCTCGGTCGTGTGTGTCTTCGTCTGTACCGCCGGTTTCGGATCATCTGCGGGGCCGGGCGCTAGCTCGGCCGCGAACTCGTAGCTCTCGCCGCCGGTGCTCGGCGGGCGATGATCAGCGACGTTGACGTCACAGGTTTCTGGCTGGGCGTCATGCAGCAGGGCGAGTAAGTCAGCCGTGTCGTCGGCTGGGAGGTGGAACAGCCGGGTTCCGTTGAGGGCCGTGGCCTCGGTGGTGGTGTTGGTGACGGTGCCGTCGGCGCTGACGTGGGCGGTGCCGCCGGCCAGCCAGGTGCCGAGCAAGAGTGCGGTGACCGTGGAGCCGGTGACGAGTGTGGCGCGAAGGCGGCGGTAGCTGTCGACGTCCGGTGTCGTGACGAGCACTGTGCGCTCTATGCCAGGAGATTCAGTGTCGCAGATATCCAAGGCGTGCGGGAGATTGTCGGCGATCCGTAGACGTGCGGGAGGGTCGGCCGGTGCTGTGCCGAACAGGGCTCGCACGTCGGCTGCGGGTATCACCACGGCCGTGTCGGTCGTGGTGTGCGCGAGGAGGGCGATGACGAGGGCACGGGCTGCAGCGTAGGCGCCGGGGCCGACCAGTCCTAGGCCGTGCTGGCGCGCGAGGTCGACGGCGACGGGGTGGCCGTCGCGGACGCCGACCACGGTGGTCCCATCCGCAGGTAGTACGGCGTCGGCGGTGGCGTGGGCCTGGTCGCGCAGTTGCCGGTCCGGCGGCCGCCCGTGGCTCGGCAGCTGGTGCTCGCCGCCTGTGGTGGTGTCGTGGGCGATGCGCAGTGCCCGCACGACCGGTGTGTCGGTGCTGTCGTCACGCTGGCTGTGTCCGGGACGGTAGGCGCGGCGACGGCGCAGGCGGACCGTGACAGCAGCGGCGGTGATCAGCGCGGCCAGGCCAAGCCCGACGTACGCGTCGGTCGACAGGTCGAAACTCACCGCGGGATCCGCCGACGTCGGACCGACTGTGGTCGGCGCGGCAGGTGGTCGCGACGTGGCCGGCGGGACCGGTTCGGCGGGCGCGGTTGGTGTCGACGCGGTCGAGGGAACAGGAATGCTCGGCGGCGGGCTGGCGGGATCGCCAGGTGGCTCCGGCTCGGGTGCAGCTGTGACGTTCTGCGGAGCGGGGAGAGTCAGTTGCCAGTCCGGTCGTAGCAGGTCAGGGTCGCGTAGGGCCTGGCCGTCGGGTTGGCGGCGTCCGCGGTTGAGATCGAACAGCACGCGCCAGGCACCGGGGTCGCCGAGTTCGCGGACGGCGATGCCGGACAGCGTGTCCTCCGGTTGCACTCGGACGGTGCGAGCACTCGAAGCGGGGACGGGCAGGTGGGTGGCGTCGGGTGGCAGCAGGAGGAGGTCGTTCGGGTAGAGCTCTCCGGCGCGGGGGATGCGGTCGGCGTTGAGGTCTTCGATCTCGCGGTAGCGGCGGCCGTCGCCGAGGTAATAGGTGGCAAGGCGCCAGAGGGTGTCGCCGGCGAGTACGACGATACGGGGACAGTCCGGTCGCACGGCGGGATCGGCCCAGGTGCGGCCGGCGTGGCCGGCCGGAGTGTCGGGGTGTGGTGGCCGGTGCGGGGCGGTAGCGACGATCTGGGTGCCGGTCGCGGGAAGTGCGCTGGCGGTGCCTGCGGTGCAGACGAGGATCGCGGCGGCCACCATCCCGGCGATCCACCGGCGCGCAGGCATTCGCGACGGCCGGATGCCGCAGCGGAGTTGGCGGGCAGCCTCGGTGAGGATCATGGTGGCGAGGGTCAGCCAGCTGATCCACGCGACGGCGATCAGCACGTGTGCGGGCAAGGTGCCGTCGAGCCAGCCCCACCGCAGCGCCGTCCACGCATCCGCCGGCCAGTGCGGCAGGTCGGCAAGCTGCGGCCACTTCTCCGGTACCAGGCGGTGTGGGTCTGCACCCCACGCGAGCAGTAGCGCCGGGACGCCGCCGAGCAGTAGGGCGAGCGCACTCAGCGCTGCAAGGCCGCGGGCCGTCTGCCGGGCGTGGCGGCTCACGGGAAGGCTCCGGCGGGGCTGGTTCCAACGCCAAGGACCGCGGTGGCGGTCGCGGTGGCGTGATAGGAGTCGACGAGCAGACCGAGGGTGGCGGGCTGATCGACGGTGACGGTGACCCGTACGGTGCGGGTGTTCTCGATGGTGACTTCGCCGGGATATCCGGTGCTGTGCAGGTAGGTGCGGGCGGCGGCGGCCGCAGTGCCCGGGTCGACGACGATCGTGGTGCCGCGGGTGTCGAGGGCGGTTTCGGCGGCGCGGGCCGCTTCGGCGGCGATGGCGTCCGCGCGGATGATCGCTTGCATCTTCCCGGAGCCGTCCACGACCAGCGCGAGCACGAGCACCAGCGCGGGGATGAGGACGGCGGCGAGCACGCTCACCGCGCCGTCATCCCGACGGTGACTGGTGGCGGGGTGTTCCCAAGCGAACGGTCCCGTGCCGGTGAGATCGCGAGCGGCGGTGACGTAGGCGAACACTGCCTCCGGCACGGATTCAGCCGCATGGACCGCTGGGTCGATGGACGGCACCACGGTGGTCTCCAGCTCGGCGCGCAGTCTCGCGGCCGTGGCGAGAGCATCCACATTGGCCGTCCACACCACAACGAGTGCGACCGTCTGACGCAGGCATTCGGCGACCCATGCCACACCCGCGTCGAGTGCGCCGAGGTCGGCGTCGACCGAGCGCACGAGGCCGTCCAGTTCCTGATCGACTCGCGCCTGTTTCACGGCGAGCCGCACCGGCTTCACGCTATCCACAATGGATAGAACTTGCCAAGCCGCGATGTGGGCGTCGCTCAGCAGCGTGGCATCGAGCCACCTGGCGGCAGGTTCGCTGTGTAGGAAGTGAAGACTTTCCACGAGGCTCGTGACCTCGGCCATCACGTCCGTCCGCAGACCGGCGAAGTCGCCGATGCGGAAGAAATTGCCTCCGTGTGGCCGATTTCGCAAGGATCGGGCACGGACCTCGTCGTCCAGCTCGACGCGGATACGCATGTATTCCAAGCCACTGCGCAGGAAAACAGCCACGGTCAGGACCGAGCCGAGTGTCAGCTGCAGGCGCGCGAATCCCGAACCGTCGCAGACGGTGCCGTAGACGACCGCGGCCACGCCGGCGACACCGCCCAGGATGTTCAGCGCTGGGAATGTCTCTTTCAGGATGAGCCAACGTAGGGCCCGCCGCTGAATGCGCGCAGGATCCAGACCTGGCCGCCACACCAGCCGATCATCGCCGTCGCCGGTTACTGGAGACGTCGTCATCGTGGTCCTCCCCATTTTCGGTGCCGTGGTTCAGCGACGGGCACGGAACGGATCGAGCGGGCTGGTGAAGGTCGAGCTGAGCTCCCGGGTACCGGGGAGTCCTGGCAAGGCCAAATCCGAGAGCGCCACGCTGCAACGAACGTCCACCCGCACACTCGCCGTCGTACCGACGCGCGCGGCGAACCCGGTGGCGTCAACAGTGATAGTCGTGTTCTGGCAATGCAGCCCCTGCTCCCCCAGGACCCGGTTCGCGGTCGAAGACGCGGACGCGTGTGCGTCGGCGGCGGAGCGGGCGATCGAGGCAGCTCGGGCCGCAGTGGTCGCGGCGTGGTCGACGGTTTGCCCGGCGTGGCGGATCCGTCCACCGACGATCATCAGCAGCAGGACCGCGAGAACGGGCAGGGCGAGCACGGCCAGCTCGACGGTGACCGATCCTTCATCGTTCCATCGCTGGCGAGTCATGGCAGGCCGCCAGGTGTTGTCCACCGTTCCTTCGCCGCATGCGCAGTCGCGGACACCCGCAGGTCAAGCCCGGGAATCGGCAGCACCTGCAGCACGGCAGCAGACACACTGACCTGGACTCGGGTGGTGTCGCCGGTGGCGTGGACGGCGGGGTCGGAGAGCATGCCGTCTCCGGCGCGGCGCAGGAACGAGGCCGCGGTGTCCTGGCCGTGCGTGGTGGTGCCGGTCAGGGTGCGGGCGGCGTCGGCGCCTTCCTGCGCGGCGGTGGAGACCAGGTCGCGGGCGTGCCACCACAGTCCAGCCTGCACGATCGACAGCACCAGCAGCAGAGCTAGGGCGAACAGGATCGCTGCGGCGACTGTTTCGGATCCGCTGTCGTCGGTGTCCATGATGGTCACCCGCTACTGGATTTTCGCTTGGTACTTCTGCACTGCCGCGGTGATCGCGGCACCGAGCCCCACTGCCAGCGCCAAGGCGATCGCGACGATGACCGCCTTCTCCACCGTCTCCGACCCCGCGTCACCGCTGGCACGAGCTTGGTTCCATCGGTCGCGCATCTCGTCGGCGCACGCCATCAGCCAGAGCGCCACGGCAATACCGGCGACCTGTAGACGATCAGAAATGTTGGTGCGTATAGACATCATGTTCCTACTCCTTCAATTCATTGGCCGATCAACAACCGGGAAACTGTGGGGTAAAGCAGGAGGATCAGGAAGCCGATCAGCAGGACGGTGACCGGCAGGTCGAGGCGTTCGCTGCGAGCATTCGCTTCTGCCCGGTCCGCCGAGAGCGCCGCCTGGCGCAGGGATTTCGCTTGCGCGGTCAGAGAGGTGTAGACAGCGGCGCCATCGGAGGCTGAGGACATGATCGCCGCGAGGTCGGCCAGCTCCGGCACACCGACCCGGTCTCCCAGCTCGGTCAACGCCACCCACGGCGTGATTCCACTGTGGACAGCGTGGCCCAAGGTGGCACGGATCCGCCGGAAAACCCGGCTGTCGGAGATCCCGGACGCTTCCCGCAGCGCCTGGGCGGGCGCGCGGCCGGTGGCGCGTTCCTGGGCCACCAGGTCCAGATAGACCGCCAGGCCACGCCGAAACTCCTCCCGCACTGCAGCGACTTCCTCACGCAACGCCAGCGCCGGCACCACGATCCCGGCCATCGACCCACCCAGCACACCGAACGCGGCCAGCTCCGCCGGGACCGCGGCACCGGTCATCACGAGGGTGAGCCAGCACAGCGCGACCAGCCCGCCGCCGATACCGGCCCAGGTCAGGCGCCGGAGGAGGTAGCGGCCGGGGCTGATGCCGACGAGGTCGAGTTCGGCGAGTGGATAGCCCCACCACCTGCTGTTCGGATCTGACCCGCTTGCGAGCGCCCAGTCCGCGAGGCGATCGGCCCAGGGTTGTGGGCGTTGGTCGGGGTTGTCGATGCGGCCGAGCGCGGCAGTGAGGTTGATCGGCGCCGGCCGCAGGCACGCCCACAGGACGCAGAAGACGGCGAGCCCGCCGAGTGTTCCGATCAGGATGGCCCAGATTGTGGTGGTCATCGTCCGGCCTCCGTGGTGTCGAGCATCCGGGCGGGGCGTTGGGTGCGGGTCAGCGAGTGCATCCACCAGAACGCCAGCGCGAAGATCCCGGCCGCCGCAGCCATCACCAGCTGACCGAGCACAGTGGACAGCGGCGCCAGATAGTCGTGGGCGAAGACAGTGAACCCGGTCAGCACGACCGCGGTGATGACGATGAGAGCGCGGACGTTGGTGCGAGGTTTGGCGCGGTCGGCCTCGATCTCCCGACGCGCCGCGACTTCAGCAGCGAGCGCGGCGGCTTTGTTGTCCAGAACGTCGGTGAGCCCACGCCCGCCCGCGCGGGTCCGCAGGATCAGCGCCATCACGACCTCGTCCGCTGCCGGGTCGGCCAACTCGTCCGCGAAGGTCCGCAACGCCGGTTCCAAGCCCCGGTCGCGCACGCCGGCTGCCAGAGCGGCGATCTGCTGGATCAAGGGTTCCGGCGCGGTGCGCGCCGACGCGGCGATGGCTTGCTCCAGACCGCCCGCCCCAGACCGCAGATATTCAGTGATGCGCCGCGTCCACGCCTGCAGCGCTTCCAGCCGTGCGATCACCAGCTGCGCGTCCTGTTGCCTCACCAAGCCTGGCACGATCAGCACGGCCGCCGCGATCGCGACCGCGGCGACAGGCCAGCCGGTGCCCAGCCACACCCCGGATCCGGCCAGCGCCGCGGCGCCGCACCGCGCCAACCGATCCCGCTTGTCCCACAACGCATCCAGTCGGGCCCTGGGCACCGACACCAGGCGTACACCGGTGAAGCCGGCGATCGCCAGCGCGACGGCGGCGACAGCCAGGACTCCCAGGCCGAAAGGCAGTAGCACGGTCATCTCACGCCTCCCGTCGAATTGGGGTGGTGTGCCAGGCGCCGTCCGGCCGGTCGAACACGGCGCGGTCGAATCCATGTCGTCGTAGCCGGGCCAGAAGGCGATCGCTCGGCAGGAAGGCGGGGACGGCGCGGCCGTCTGCGGGGCGGGGTGCGAAGACTCGGGTGGTGTCGGGGCGGCCGGCGTCGCCGATGTCGCCGACCTCGAGGATCTCGGTGACAAACCGCTCCCGGCTCGTCCGCCCGGACGCGGCGACGTGGTCGACTCGGGTGACGTGCACGACGAGGTCGATCGCGGCGGCCGTCCAGTGGTGGGTGGCGTCGATCGCCAGCGGCGGGGACGCCAGGTGACCGAGTGCGGCGATCCGGTCGAACACCGCCGTCGCCGACGTGGCGTGCAGCGTGCACATCCCACCCGCGGCGCCGTTGCCAAGGGCGCGCAGCATCGCGGTGACCTCGCCCCCGCGGACCTCCCCGACCAGCACCCGCGACGGGGAATGCCGCAGGACCTGCTTGAGCAGGTCGTCGAGGGTGACCGCGCCGTGGCCTTCGGCGTTGGCGAGACGGGCTTCCAACGCCGTCACCAGCGGCCGCCGCCCACCCAGGTGCAGGCCGAGTTCGTACTCGTCCTCCACGGTGACGACGTGCTCGCGGACCGGGATCCGCTCCGCGAGCGCTCGCAGCAGCGTCGTCTTCCCATCCCCTGGGCCGCCGGAGACGATCATGTTGACCCCGGCGTGGACCGCGGAGGTGAGGAAGTCCCGCAGGATCGCGTCCACCGTGCCGAGTTCGACGAGGTCGTCGAGGGTGGTGCCGGTCAGCCGGTGCCGCCGGATCGCCACCCGCGGCCGGTCCGCCACCTCGATCACCGCCGCAAGACGCGCACCCAACGGCCCGCCCGCGGCGAGGCGCAGGTTCCCCAGCGGGTGTGCGGGGTTGAACTCGCGGGAGGTCTGCCCCATCCGCGCGAAAATCCCGGCCAGCATCTCGGTCAGCGCGGCATCGGTGTCGGCGACCGGATACGGCCACCGCTCCAGGGAACCATCGGCCAGCTCCAGCCACACCTGGTCACAGCCGTGGATGTGGATGTTCTCCACGTCGTCGCGGCGCAGCAGCTCGTCGAGCACGCCGAGCCCGGACAGCGCGGCCAGCACCGCACGCGCCGTCCGCCGCTCGAACTCGACCGACACCGGCGGCACACCGTTCGCGGCTCGACGGCGCACCCACGCGGAGATCTCCTCCTGCACCAGCACCTGCAGTCGCGCGGGCCCCGGCGACTCAGCACCCTGGTGATCGAGGCGGGTGGCGACGGCTTGCCGGATGTCCTGCACGGTTACGGCATCGGGCTGTTCGCCACGCCTAGTACTCCAGCTGTAGTTCGTGATCGGGTGCTGGTTGTTGGTGCCGTCGCTGGTAGTGGCATTGGCGGGCTCGGTGTTGGTGGTGTCGTCGCCAGGT